>NZ_KQ758642.1:0-63022 GCF_001457055.1 Priestia veravalensis
AGGCTATCGCCCAATGCATGTAGACTTTCAATTTCTACTAGCTGTGCAAAAAGTAATAATTTAAGGAATGATTCTGTCGTTAATTTTTTCGTATAGTAATCTAATTTCAATGTTTTCACGTTATCTTCTAATAATTGAAGATTAATTGGTGAAAACCATTGTCCAAATGAAGTTTTTCGTGTAATCTTGTCCATAAGTTTGGTCCTTTATTAGTGGATTTGGACGGGTTACCACCATCTATTTCCATTATAAAGGACTTTTTGTTTGCCTAAAATAATAAAATTGAAGATTTTGAGTCTTTTTAATAGTTAATTTAAATTAATGCAACACTAGTGGCTTAGTTGCTACAATTATTTTTTGGCGCAGCCTACCTGCTTCAACAAATTTTGTACCGCGTAGCCTCAATGTCGTAAGTTTAGGAAAATCACTAGTTGATCACTTAAGAGATCCTGGCTTACTCTTTTTATTCTGTATTGGCTTTTTGCTATTAGGAAGCAACGTTGCTTTGTTTAATTACATCGGCTACGTGCTAACCGCTAAGCCTTACGGACTCAGCGAATCTGTTATCAGCTGGATTTTTATTATCATGATGATTGGAACATTCAGTTCAATTTGGAACGGAAAGCTCATTGATCACCACGGTAAACAGCCAATTCTGCTGATTAATCTACTCGTTGCGTTTGCAGGTGTCTGCCTTACTTTAGAGAGCCACTTACTATTAAAAATTATCGGTATCGGCCTCTTTACCTTCGGCTTTTTCGGCGCTCACTCCATCGCTAGCAGCTGGGTGGGACAGCGAGCCCTGCGCAACAAAGCACAAGCTTCGTCCTTATATTTATTTTTATACTATACGGGTTCAAGCGTCGGCGGGACTCTAGGCGGGATATTCTGGTCACACTACGGCTGGCACGGCGTTATTGGAATGATCGGTGGATTTCTACTGACTGCCGGAATATTAACCGCTTGCTTATCAAAAGTAAACGTCAAATCAACTGCGCTTGTAAAAGCAAAGGAAAGCTATTAAAGAAGGTGCTATAAACAGTAAAAAGCTCTGTGAGAATAATTCACAGAGCTTTGGGTTTGTTATCATTCACGAAAAATGGCTGAACTTTTTTAACAGGAAAAGAAACTGACATGACCTACTATTTAGATTATTTTCACTAACTTTTTTGTAAAAATACTATCTTTTTCACTTGGGCTCATACATCATCTTCTTCCCCTCTTTACTCAAACCACTTGTCACCGTCGGAAATCCACTTGTTTTGATGCAAGTCCAAGCAAAGGTCGTGGTCGTGGAAGCTAAAATAACTTGGAAGCTTGATGGAAGAGCCACCCGCTTCTAACCAACAGCTATAAAACCAGCTTGCAATGGCCTTATGTTCTGCTTCTTCAACCTCTTCGTTCTCCTCATAAAACTCCCAAAATGCGTCTTCTTCCTCTTCCGATAAATAATTGTAGTTTACTTCTTTACTAATCGTAAAGCTTCCAGCAAACTCATCGCTTCTGCACTCTTCTCCAAACACTTCATTTGCATCACGGTCCATCGAAAACATCGTAATGGACAAATCCAATACCTGTGGAAAAGCAGTAAAGTCAAGCAGGTCAATCTCTGAATGGAAGGTAAATTGAGTCACCTTTCTTAGCTCATCTACCACTGATTGTGAGTATTTTTCAAGCTCACGCTGGATTTGAGCAGCGTGCTGTTCGCTTGTATACATAGAAAAACACCTACTTTTTCATGATATTCAATATTCTACCATATATAAAAATAACATGTAATTCAGGAGTATCGTTATGCTAAAAATCCTAGTTCTATTTACTGGGATTTTTATTAATATATATTTTACTCCTGGCAATCTACGGACCAATTGAACGCCAAAAATGTTTTCTCAACTAGTGGTTCTTTATTGTGCTGAACACACGTATTTTTTGCATACGTAAACGAATGATAATTCAAAGCTACTGCTAGCATGGCAGAGCCGAAAAATATGGTAGCTACTATATAGACTTTTGTGCTTTTAGGCAAACCATGCTCCTCCCTGTTCATCTGATTTTTATACACGTTTAGCCTGGACTGGTTTCAAGCATTAGTTTGTACTCCTCTTCTGAAAACACCTTAATTGAATGTCTTCGTAAAAGAGCTGTTGTCACTCCCATTCCGGTAACTTGTTCCCCTTGAAACGTGCCGTTGTAGATCATCGAACTTCCGCATGAAGGACTGCTTTCTTTTAACACCACAACAGTTGCGTTTAGCTCTTGTGCTTTTTCAAGCGTTTGATAAGCTCCTTGTATGTACAAACTCGTCACGTCTCTACCTGATTTTTCAATCACGCTCGCCGTTCCGTCTAGCACATCTTCAGCGCTTCCTCCAACAATTTCTGCTGGCTCGCGCGGCGTGGTAAAACCACCTAAAAGCTCGGGGCAGACTGGAACGGCTTTTTTGGAGACGTACTACTTGAAAGAAAAATATCACAGGCAATGCCAGCTCTTTTGGCATAGGCTGCAATCGCTGTGCCAGCATTTCCGCTGCTATCCGCAATGACACTTTCTAGCTTTAACTCTTTTGCTTTTGCAATCAATACGGCTGCTCCGCGATCTTTAAAAGAGAGTGTAGGCATCATGTAATCAACTTTGACATACGTATTGGGGGCATTTGGTTCTAAGGAGATAAGCGGCGTGTTGCCTTCTCCCATTGTTACTCGCTTCCAGCTGTCTGCTTCTTTTGAAAAAGGCAGTGCATCAACATAGCGCCACATCGTTGGCAGGTGGTGATGAATGTTTTCACTTTGGAAAGCTACTTTTTCCTCTAACAAATCCAATACTCCTCCACATTTGCACTTCCACAGCATGTCTTTCACAGGGTACGTTTGATGACACTCGCTGCATATATATGCTTCATTCATGTAAACCTCTCCCTTTGTTTAACTACCTATATTATACAATAGTAGAAAAATTCTTCGTTTGTTGTAAAATTTTTCTTACCACGCTAGTATATAGTAGTATAGGCGAAAAAAGGAGAGATTTTATGAGACAAAACCTTGTAAAGCTTGGTTATTTACTGGGCATTTCGTTAGTGTTGGCAGGAATACTGTATTTCTTTGCATCAAACTGGCAAGGGTTTGACCGCTATACAAAAATCGCCTTAAGCATGGCAATGATGCTTTTATTTTACGGAAGTGGATTTGTTAGCAGAATGCTGTTACCTCACCAAGCATTTCTTAGTCACTGGCTGCTCGTTGCAAGCTCCATTTCATTTGGTTTAAGCACTGCGCTCGTCGGGCAAATCTATAACTCTCATGCAGACGGGTATTGGTTATTTTTCATTTGGCTCTTACCAGCCGTTTTATTTAGTGTATTTACAAAATATCAGCCGTTTTATGTTCTTTCGTTTATCTTACTTCAGCTCACCATGTACTTTTATATTTCACCAACTGCCGTTTTCCACCGAACAGAAAATGAAGAAATTTTTCTTTACCTTACAATGGCGTTTATCAACGCTCTTATCTTTCTATTCGTAAAAAAGCAATATGTAAAGTCGCCTATTGTAATGTATGGTGCTTTTATTGTCATTCACTTCATCTTTTTAAGCATTTCACAACCAAATTATACTGTGCTAAGCGTAAGCGTTTTGATTGCTTATATCGCTCTATCAATTGTTTCACTGTTTTATTTTTCAAAAGTACAATCACACAAAGGATTGTTAGGAATTTCAATCGTTGCCGCTGCGCTGCTCGTTGTCCAGCAAGTTTTGTGGTATCTGTTCGATAACTACAGTGAGCTCACTTTATTTTTGGTACTTGGATTTGTTTTTTTATTTGTTGCAGCAAGCGTTTGGTTTATCAACTGGTTATCTCTTCACACTGATGCTCAACAAAAATCGCTGCGTGTCATCAAACAAATTATTATCATAGGAATTACGGCAATCGCTTCTATTTTAGGTAGCATATCTATCGGTGGACTTGTAACGCTCTTTACTGGCGAGTATTCACAAAACTTCATGATGCTGATTGGAACAGCCATTATGCTTTCGTTTTTCTTTATTAAAGCAGCTATTCCAACCGTTAAGTATACCCTTTTTATGACAGGTTTTTTAATCAGCGGAGTGTCCGCATTCTTTGTATACGATGTGTTGTTTTTTATCTATCTAGCACTCTTTGTTTCACTTCTATGGTTTGCTAAACAAAAATCCTTGCGCGTAGCCATCTACACGCTTGCTCAGCTGTTGATACTTATTAAGCTACCAACAACTTATTATGAGGCTATTCAACTTGATTACGTTTTAATTGCGCTCATTCTTTTAAATGTCATTGTGTGTTGTTTGACAGCTTGCCTACCTTTTAAAAGAAGCTCACTTTTGCTTACGTTTATCTTTTCACTTTCCCTTATTGGAAGCGTGAATTCACCTACTCTAAACATAACCTACAGCATCTTGTTCTTTGCTTTTTCTACGGCGTTTCTCTTTAAAAGCGTGCGGAAAGATAAGAAATTTGAGTTTACAGCTTCGATTATTTTTTGGTTTATCTTTTTAGGAACGCAATATTATGACTACCTTTGGGATCTTCTCGATAAATCGTTCGCACTTTTGCTATTAGGTGCTTTATTTACCGCATGTAGCTATAAGTTTGATCTTGTTGAAAAACAACACCCTTCCTTTATCGAGCAACATAAAAAAAGAATAGTATTCATCATTGCTCTACAGCTTATGATTCTTGGCGGATTGTTTATGAAAAATGAAATACTTCTCCAAAGTGGAAAAGAAGTGAAGCTCGAGCTAGCTCCGTTAGATCCACGCTCTCTTTTACAAGGAGACTATGTGGAGCTACATTATGAAATTTCTGATATTGAATTAGAAAAGGTTAAAGATGGTCAACGTGTTCAACTGCTGCTTCGCAAAAATAAACAAGGTGTTTTCGAATACGCAAAGCAGTATAAAATTCATGATAAGTGGAATTCTCCTTATCAAGCAAAGAAAGGTGATGTTCTCATAACAGGTACGTACTACAGCTGGGGAATTCAATACGGCATTGAGCATTACTTTATTCCAGAAGGAACCGGTTTACAAATCGAGCAAGAAGCAAAGCATGCCAAAGTCAAGGTTGGAAAAAATGGAGATGCAATTTTAGTAGAGGTAACACCATAACAAAGAGAACTATTCCTTGCATTTTTTGTCCAGGGAATAGTTTTTACTATTTTTACCTATTATGTTAAAATAATCTTGTAGAAAGGTGTGAATAAAATGAGTATTAATACGTATTTAATAAGGCTTTCCTTCATGATTATGTTGATATTTGGCGGTATATTTATTTTTCGCTATGTCAAAGCGAACGAATTACTGCTGGATTCGCTGCTCCCTTTTGCAGTAGCCTTTCTTTTACTACTTAGTTCCGTTATTTGGCGCAAAAAAATGAGAAAAGAGCTTAGCTAAAAATGAGACAAAGTGGAGATGTGTATATGAAAACTCATAATAGAACACCTGAAAATGAGCGAGAACAGCTGCGCCAAAAGGAATTAGAAAGTAATCATGCCGGAAACTTACGAGATGCTATAGACCGTGCGCAAATTGGCACTTCTCCTAATGGAGCTGGAGGCTCGGGCTGGAAAAGTACTGGAATTCCACTTATTGTTTTAATAACTGGATTCTTTGTAGTAGCCATCTTTCTTACCTAATGAGCGTGGAATTGTAGCAGATACGTATACTAAAAAACGTGTAGAAATGTCTCTACACGTTTTGCTTTGCTAGCATCTTTTTATAGGTTGATATCTTATGAGTTAACATCTCTTCTGTAATGATTAAGGTTTGAAGCTGCTCTTGGATAGCAAGGTGATGATTCTCTAAAAGTTCAAGGCGAGCTTGAGCTGTCTTATCCCCTTCTTCAAAGTTCTACGTCAGTGTATTTACAGAAGGCCTTGGCCAAGAACTTCAAGCAAAAGGTGCAAAAATGAAGGCAAAAGGTGCAAAAATGAAGGCAAAAGTGCTGGCACCAGCCGCTACTGAAACCGAGTTTGCTAATCGTGCTCGTGGAACAGCAGGATTTGACTATAAAGGTAATGTACCAAAATATCATACAGCAAAAGAGATGGCAGGCTTCTTATTAGATTTATATGACGGAGATAAAACTGTCGGTATTGTAGACGGGCACACGTATGAATTTGAGCTTCGTGATCCTATCTTTAACTATGCGGGAAATCGATAAGCAAACAAGCAGCTGAATGATTCAGCTGCTTTTATGTTAATAACTCACCGGATTCACCTACTAAACGTTTAATCATTCTTCTTCGTCATGAATAAGCGCTGCGTCGATATCACATAAAGGTGTTCCTAACATAAGACCAACAACATACACACCAATCTCTATTTCTTTACATCACCTGATTAGTACGAAGCTCTCCAATTTGAGACGATATCTTGAATCTTTCGCCTGCATATACTGAAATGACATATTCAAAAGGCTTATTGTTTGTAAGGTATGTCACCGTTTTAATTAACAGTAAAGGTGCATTCATTTCTAAATTTAAATAGTTTGCTTCTTGCTCATTTGCAAGCGTAGCTTCAACCGTTTGTTTCGCGTCACCGATTTTTACATTAAAATTCTTTTCAATAAAGCCATGTAGAGAATGCGTAATATTGTTGTCTAGCACGTAATCCCTATATTCTAGGGGCAAAAAAACCGTCTCTAGTGCTACTGGCACGTCATCTCCGTATCGTATCCTCTTTATGGATAACACTTTTGAATCATCCTTCAGCGCTAGGTTATGTTTGACAGATCTTGAAGCGGTAATTTCATCAATGGATAAAATAGTGCTGGTAGGAACCTTCCCCTTCTGATGCATTAATGAGGTAAAGCTCGTTGCTGCTACTAATTTTTGTTCAATCTTATTCTCAAGTACAAACGTTCCTACTCCTCTTTTCCTTGTCAAATAGCCTTCATCAACTAATTCTTGAATTCCTTGTCTCACAGTTAGTCGACTGACAGACAATAGCTTAGAAAGCGTGTTCTCGGATGGAATCGCACTTCCCGCTTGCCATTCTGTTGACATAATTTTTTCTTTTATCATTTCTTTAATTTGATAATAAAGAGGTGTAGAAGAGCTTTTATCAATCATAAAAACTCTCCTTTCACTCTGCCATAAGCTAATAAATAAGCATTATTCTCCACCGTCATTGTTGTATCAGTCCTTATTCTTTATACGACTGATTATACGATAAGAAGTGAGAAAGAAAAACCCTGTGGCTACTTATGGAATTAAAATGTAGCTTCTCCCTCCTAAACCACCCATAATATTAAACAAGTAAACTATCCTAATATATTTTTCCAACCACAAGAATCTAATCCAATCGACAAATTCAAACAAAATACTTACCATTTTTTAATACAAACAATGAGAGGGATTCTTCTTCATAAAGTTTAGTTATCACGGTTATTACATTAACTGATGATAACAAACAGATATTTCAAGAAAGAAACGCTCCATTTGTAAAATAATTTTATTTTATTAACCTTGATATTTATGTACATTCAGAATATTTATAGACATTATTTTACAAATAAAAATATTTACAAATTACTATTCAAATTAAAAAAAGTAAACATGTATTGCTGTCGTTTCACATATTTTAGTTAAAGGATTAAAACAATCCTGTTCATTTGAAGGGTCGTGAGGAGGAACTTATGAAAAGTCTAGGAATCGTACGAAAAGTAGATGAGTTAGGGCGCGTTGTCATTCCAGTTGAGATGAGAAGAGTGTTGGGAATTAACATAAAAGATCCTTTAGAAATCTTCGCAAAAGACGGCGAGCTTATGTTAAGGAAATTTGAGCTAGAAAATAAATGCCTTATAACAGGAGAAGTAACGCCAGAAAATAAGCAGTACGCAGAAGGTCTTATTTTAAGCCCATCTGGTGCCAGACTTTTATTCGATCAACTAAAAGAAGGTTGGGACATTTAACTTTAAAAAACTGCAAAATAGTAAACAAAAGCAAATCCCCCCTACTGTAAACACATTCGAATAGAGTGTGATTTTTTACAATAAAATATACATATTAAATACATCTTATCAATAAAAAACCTTTGTTAATTCCACAAATGTGCTAGTCTATTCCATCCAGTTCTTTCACTGACTTTATCAACTTTTCAGCTCTCCTCAAAATCTCCTCTTTCAACATAGTTTCTGTCAACTTTAAGTAGTTATCACCGTATAGAAAGTCATCAATTAAATCACTAATTTCTACAAATGATGCCAGTTGTTTTGGAGAATCTAACTCATATATGATGAGGGTAGACAAGTCGTATACCTTGTTGAAAAGATCATCTGGCTGATTCATTAGTTCTTCAAGCCTTTTGTATACGACATATGTAGTGCATTCTTGTTCAGTTGGTACTTTTAGTTCAAGCTCTTCCACAGCTCTTCGAAAATAGTGTTCCGCTTCAAAAATATTATAAGGTTTTTGAAGAGCCGCCAGAATATATAAAGATGTAGATTCATAGTCACTCTCTATCATCGAAAAAGCCCATGGCAAGTAATGTTCAGCAACTTTTACATTGTCTTGATAAATATGATAGTGCAACTCTAGCGTGTTCATACTGCTTTCTTTCCTATATCTTCAGCCAGCCGTAATAAATAACCGTCTGGATCCATAACCAAGAACTCTTGTTGTCCATAAAGTTTATCATCAACGCGATACCAGCTTTCTGTAAGTTTATACTTAATTGGATAATCATACTTTTTTAATCGACTGTAAATAAACTCAGCGTCGTCTACCATAATCTGAAAATTAATACCTCGCCCAAATGGATAAGCTAGCTCACCTGTATTCCAATATCCGTTTACCTGTTCAATCATGATTTCACACCCACCCAAGGTCAGCATGGCAAACTTGTCCTCTTTTCGTTCGTATTTTACCTTGAATGTTAACAAGTTGATGTAAAAGTTCAAGCTCTTCTCTATATTTGAAACTGATAGCTCAGGTGTTAGTTTAGAGCCTGTAAGCATATAAAGGCCTCCTTCCATTCAATGCTTTTTACTTGTATCGAAGCGTTCTGTTTTTTAATTACAGATTTTCATTTCCATACTTTAAGGTACTTCTTTTGATACTTCGCGTCTGTTTCTATCTCTACTAGCTTTAGTGCCTGCTGCTTTAATTTTTCATCATTTGTTTCATCGTATAGATTTCGTAAGCCTTGAATGATATCAAAGCGAATAAGAGTGGCATTTTTTTCGCCTTCACATGTATGAAAGCGATCAACTAAGTGCTTGAGAACTAACTCTTTTTGTCCGTCTCCTGCTAAGCCCACTTTCCAGATTGCCTGTAGGGCGTGACGAGCCGTAACAAATTTTTCGTCTTTGGTTACTTTCCACAAGGAACCAAAATCAGTTAGTATTCGTTTTTCCTGATCACTTTTCGCAAGACCTGCAAGAATTTGAGCTCCTCTTGCTCTTTTACGGTTATCAGCATCTCCTAACCACCTCATTAACTCCTCCCACACTTCATAAGCCCAATCTACCGGTTCAGAAGTTGCGTTTAGAATTTCTTGAAAAGCTTCATACTGAAGGGCTTTATCAGCTGCTTCTAAGTTTTTAAAATGGCTGCTCATAGACTCGTTCATACTTTCCTCCATTGATACTATTTAAATTTATATGATTCATATATTTTACCATATGAAATCTCTCACCTCCTATCTATACATAAAAAAACTCCTTTTTAACCAACCTAAAATTCAGGAATAAATAGGAAAGGGTGAAAGAATGAATTTCATATGGCAATCGCTTATTTTAATCTTAACAGGTATATTTTTACTTAGGATAGCTGGACGTAAATCCATTGCTCAAATGACATTAGCTCAAACCGTTGTAATGATTTCATTAGGGACAATTATCGTTCAGCCTATTGTCGAAAAAAGCATGTTTAAAGCAATTGTAGGAGCTGGTGTTTTTGTACTAGCTATTTTAGTTTTAGAATACGTACAGGTGAAATCCAATGCATTAGAAAAGTTCATTACAGGCAAATCAAAAGTTGTAATTGAAAACGGGCAGCTTGATATTAAACAGTTAAAAAAACTACGTTTAACCGTTGATCAATTAGAGATGCGACTTCGTAATCAAGGCGTGGCAAAGCTAGAACACGTAAAATCTGCCACGATTGAACCCAATGGACAACTTGGCTATGAGCTAAAAGAATCGGAAAAGCCATTAACAATCGGAGAATTTAAAAACTTAATGAATCTTTATTTTCCTCATTTAGCTCAGCAGTTAGAGAACACGCCACCTAGTGACACAGGAACTCAACAGGATCTTTTTCAGGAGATTAACCACCCAAAAGCCGATATCCCTCGTTATTTACAATGAACTCTCATAGAAAATGCACCTCAGCTAAAATTCTGAAGTGCATTTTTATGGTTATTAACGCTTTACAACCGTTACGTATGAAAGTTTACTCACATTTCCAGCTGCATCTTTTGCCGTTACGTTTAAAAGAGTCCCTTTTTTCTGTGCAGCAATTTTCACGGAATACACGCCTTTAGAGTTAGCTTTCGCATAACCCAATCTGTTTTTACCGGCATTCACCGTTACCGTTGAGTTTGCTTCCGCTTTACCCGTTACTACTTTATCAGTTTCTTTTACTTTATTAACCGTTGGCTTTGCAGGTGGCGTCACATCAGCTTTTACAACTTTGACATAGGATAAGCTGCTGACATTTCCAGCTGCGTCTTTTGCCGTTACGTTTAGCGTCGTTCCTGCTTTTTGAATAGGAATACTAACAGAAAATGATCCGTTTGAGCTTGCTTTTACATAGCCAATTCGATTTTTACCAACGTTCACCGTTACCATTGAATTCGCTTCTGCTTTTCCTGTAATGACTTTATCATTATCATCAACTTGATTAACAATTGGCTTCGCAGGTGGCGTCACGTCAACGCTTGTCACTTTGACATAGGTCAAGCTGCTGACGTTTCCAGCTGCATCTTTTGCCGTTACGTTTAGCGTTGTTCCTACTTTTTGAGCTGGAATACTAACAGCGAACGATCCGCTCGCATTTGCTTTCGCATAGCCGATTCGATTTTTACCAACATTCACTGTTACCGTTGAGTTCGCCTCCGCTTTTCCAGTGATTACTTTATCATTGTTAGTAACTTGATTCACTACTGGCTTTGCTGGCGCAACGTTATCAACAAACGCCGCTGACAAAATATAAATATCTTCTTCCGAATTATCATCAAGGTCATCGATATTATCAAAGTCAATAACTGGAACATAATAAGTACCAGCTTTGTTTACTTGATACACTTGCGTTTCAATCTCTTCGTCAAACTCGCTGCCTAAGTAGCTGACATTATTATTATCTTTATAATCTTTTTCGGTAACCGTAAAGCCTAAATCGATTGCAGGTGAAGAGGCACCTCCTGCTATAATGAATGCGCCGGCTGTAGGAACATTCACTTTATACATGTCCAAATCGTAAAGTGGTAAAAGCTGACCAATGACTGTGTTACCGTAAGACATTATATTTGCTGTATGAAAATCATCATTGGGCTCTGATTCAAAAACAATTTCTTCATTATCAAAGCTTACGCTTGATCGCTGAAGACTTTTTGCTGCTTTATTTGAAAATGGTGCTGGCATATTTAACGACTTCAAAACATCTGACTTTACCTCGTTTATTATTTCTGGCTTCACAATGTTTTTTTCTAGCTTTTTGCTAACCTCTACCTGCTCTTCAATTGTTTTTTTTGATACATCATAATTATTCTCTTCTGCGTAACCTGTCCCCATCGATAACGAAGAAACCAATAAACCTGCAGTTAATGCTGTAACAACCTTCTTCTTACTCATCAAAAAATCCCCCTAAGTCCCATTCGGTTACTTTTTACTCACGACTATAATACTACTATTTTTCTAATAAAACTATTAATTTCTACATCTATTTTTCGACAAAATCTACTTTGGTTTGAATAAGGTCCGTTTAATTATAAGTATATTTAAATATATAATTATTTACATTTTTGTTATATAGAACTAATATTTAATGATATAACCTAGTCATAAAGAAAGGTGTTTTAATAGTGCAGGAACATTTGATTTTAACGCAACGTGCGCTGGCTTTACTTACAGATTACATATTGCCGATAGCTTTATTACGTCTGGATTACACCAAAAAGTCTTAGTTGTTACAGCAGAGACACTATCAAAAGTAACGGATTATGAAGACCGCTCTACCTGCATCCTATTTGGCAACGGGGCAGCAGCGGTAAGCACGTGTATCGAACGAACTTATCCACAACGATGAACGGAGAGCAGCTTCAAACACCTGGTAAAATGGTTCAAAATGGACGCGAAGTGTACAAATGGGCTACCAGAACCGTTCCAGCAGGTATTGATTCGCTGTTACAGCAAACCAATCTTCAAAAAGAAAACATTGACTGGTTCGTCCCGCACAGTGCCAACTTGCGAATGATTGAGTCCATTTGTGAAAAAGCTGAGTTTCCGCGCGAAAAAATGCTAACGAGCGTCGAGTATTACGGCAACACATCAGCTGTTTCCATTCCACTCGCTTTGCAGCTCGCCTTAAAAAACACGCAACGAAAAACAACAGAAAAGCACAGCTATAAAAACAGCTGTGCTTTCTATATATCCAACGGACGTAAATTCGCTTCAATTTCTGCTCGACGCGGTTCTAAAAATGGCGGTAGAGCGAGCTTCTCTCCCATCGTTTCTTTGGGCTCGTCGGTCGCAAAGCCAGGCGTATCGGTTGAAAGTTCAAATAAGATACCGTTTGGCTCTCTAAAATAAATTGCTTTAAAATAGTAGCGTTCGACTTCGCCGGAGTGAGGAATACGAGCTTGCTTTAAGCGTTCAAGCCAGTAGCGGTATTCTTGCTCATTTGGGACACGAAACGCAACGTGATGAACGCCACCTCTTCCAAGCCTTGCTTTTGGCACCCCGGGTTCTTCTACAATATGTACTTCAGCTCCGCTTCCCCCTTCTCCTGTTGCATAAACTTTCATTGAATTATAAGATTTCACATGACGAAATCCCATAACGTTTGTTAGGATATCCGCTGTTAGCTTCGCTTCTGCAACTGTTAACGTAACCGGACCTAAGCCAATAATTGCATGCTTTTCTTCAATATCTTCTCGCTTCCATGGAACACCGGCACGTACACCTTTTTCTCCGTTATCTGCAACAAGCATCAGTCGTGTACCTTCGTAATCACGAAACGCAAGCGCGTTGCGACCTGCTTGGTTTGTCATCTCATCGTGATCGATTCCTAGCTCTTCAAAGCGTTGCTTCCAATAGTGAAGGGATTCCGTCGTCGGCACACGCAAGGATACGGTTGAAATATCCGTTGTTCCCGGGTAGGTTCTACCAAGGCCAGGAATATCAAAATAAGTGACTTCCGTTCCAGGTGTTCCTTCTGCATCTGCGTAAAACAGATGATATGACTGCGGGTTATCTTGATTAACCGTCTTTTTTACAAGACGCATTCCCAGTACGTTTGTAAAGAAGTCATAATTTTTTTCAGCTTTTCCCGTTAAAATTGAAACGTGATGTAGACCTAATAGTTCCATTACTTTCACGCCTTTCTATTCGTTCAGTTATTGAACAGCTTCTAGTTCTTTTTCTTTAATTAGTCTCCCCAACCTTGCATTGTAATTTCCGCCACCCTGTCCATGGTGAATATGACTATGACAAATTGGACAAAGGGCCGCAACTTGGTCCACTCTATTTAACCCGCTGTCGGTTAAGTGGTTGATGTGGTGAAGCTCTAGATATGGCATTCCTTTTTTATCTTTAAACGATGCTGGTGCACCGCATGATTCACACTTTCCGTTCGCTCGCGCTTTTATATAACGATGAAGGAAAGCTACCTTTTTCGTTAAGTTCTTTTCCTCATAGAATTTTTCTAACAGCTCTTCTTGTACCGTTGAGTTAATGCTAATTGCGTTCGCTTTCTCTTCTAATACATGGTTGGGTTTTAGTTCAAACATAATGGCTTCCCGAAAGCTTCCGTCTGCATCCCACATCAACTCAAGCTGATGGTTTACATACGTCATCTCATCTAAAAACTCAACAATTCCAGACTCTACGTACTGAAATAAATAGATGGTTTCACCGTTTGCTGCGTGTTCCATCACCGCTTTATTTCCTTTGATTAGCTGCATCGTACCACGCTGTCCTTCTCCAGTATAAAAGAAGGTTGTTTGATCGTCGTTCCATCCATGAGAAGTACCGTATTCTTCACCGCTCATCTTTGTAAAAATAAAGATGTATGGGTATTCCTTTGGCGTTGAAATTTCACTTTGCTCCTGCCCTTTATAAAGGTCATGAATTTGCTTGCGGCGATATCGCTTTCCTCGTACAAAAGCCTCACCAAACTGTAAATCTGTAATCACAATTGTGCCCCCTGATGTAGATCTCTTTTCTTAGTTTTAGTGTACCATAAAAAAGCACAACTTGAGTTTAGTTGTGCTTAAAAAGGAGCGTCTTTCTTTGGACAATTATCGTTTTAAAAAAGGTTTATATACTAAGAGTTATTGATCTTCCACCTCTACTAAAAAAACTCTTTCGTTAAAGCCACCTTTCTCATCTGCTTTTTGCTGACGCACATGTTCCAGCTGCTGAGGAGTTGCGCCGTTTAATGCAGCAAGCGCATAAACAACTTCTAGTAAATCCGCAAGCTCTTCTACTGCCTCGTGCTCCGTTTTGGCTTCCTTATATTCGCTCCATTCTTCTTCAGCTTTTTTCTTTAGTTCCTTTTTGTATTCATCAATAGTTAGGTTGCTTGTTGTATACTTCTTTCCGCTTTGTTCGATAATCTGCGGAATGTAATCACGGACTAGCTTATTATAAGCAGGCATTTGCTCGGCTCCTTTCCTCTAAATGATATGACTAATTATACTAAAAGGTGGAAATAAGGTGTAGTAAAGTGAATCGTTATGAATGGTATATTTTCTCTATTATGCCATTGACAAAATAAGAACTAATGTTCTAATGTTGAAATAGATGGAAAGGATGGTTATGTATGAGACCTAAACTGAATCAACACATTAAGACAAAAGAATTTCTCAGCTATTATTGGTTAAAGAAAGAACTACAAGGTTTTTGCCACGACCACCACATCCCCAGAAGTGGCTCCAAAGCAGAATTAACAGAGCGAATTCATCTCTTTTTGCAAACTGGAGAAATAAAACGTCCTGTTCATAAAAAGACGGGTGCTCCTAACGGTAAGAAGTTAGAAGAACTGAGTCTTGACACTGTTATTACAAAACACCATCGCTGTAGCCAAAGCGTACGGACATTTTTCAAAACTATCATTCCAAACTTTCATTTTTCAACCTATATCCAAAACTACTTTAAACAGAACAGTGGCAAGACATATCGTGATGTTGTGACGGCCTGGCATGAAGAAGAAAGCCGAAAAAAAGATCCTTCCTATCAGCGAGAAATTGGAGCCCAGTTTGAATATAACCAGTTTACAGGAGATTTCTTTGCAGACCCAACCAACAAAGGGAAAAGCCGTGCAGATGCAATTGCAGCGTGGCGTGCAGTAAAAGAACAGCCTGGAGCTCGAACATATAAAAGAAAAAACTAGGCACCGTACATGCCTAGTTTTCTACTACATTATGAAAGTCGTTTTGAAATAAAAAAGGAAATTGTTGCTGCTAGCATTGCTACTACAAGCGGAAACATATAAGTACTTTCACCAAAGGTAACCGTGCTTCCTAACGTTCCAACTTCTTCTGTCAAGCCTGGCTCATACAGCATCGTTAACAGCATACCACTACCTACTTGCAATACAAGCATTAACATTACAAAGCTAGCAATGAAGGCTATGTAATTTTTCAATGAATCCCCCCCTTTATTTCTATTACGAACGACCATCCAAAAAGTTTCATTTTATGGAAAATAAAAGAAATTATTCTTCATTATTGTTCTTCAACAAACTTTGAATATAAAGAGCATCTTCCACAGGAATTGTAGAATAGTCAACTTCATCCCACGTCTCACCCGTACGTTCCGCTATAACAGCTCCCTTATCGTTTAGCCAAAGACGAGACTCAACTAATAATGCCGATTGCTTTGGACTATTAAATGCTACGTAAAGATCCGGATTGTTTATATCTACATCCGCAGTATCAATGCTTTCTCGGTGAGCGTAAATCAGCGATAAGTTATCAACAGCAGCTTGATTTTCTAAGTCCGTAATGACCTTTTGAACGTCTGTCTCTCCGTCCTTCCCGTCGCCAATCCAGATTTCCCGAGTGACTTGATCAGACGTGGATTTTCCAAATACGTATCCTCCTAGAAAAAGTAAAAGCGCACCTATTATAATGGCAAATGGCTTGAAGTATCCTTTCACACAATAACCTCCTACAGTACTAATGAGTTTAGTATATCATTATTTTTATAAAATTCGTTATTTTCTTCCTTTTAGCATCTTATTCACCAAAGTTCCCCTTAACGCTTCCATAAAAAAACCTCTCTGAAGCAGAGAGGCTTTAAACGATAACAACAAATAAACTAAATAGCGCAATTGGAGCTACAAAAAATCCAAGTACATGCTTCCAATGATATGGCGTCTTTTTAAATGCCAATAAGCGATCCACAATAAAGAAAAAAAGCAGCATCGGGATGAAAAAAAGTGATAAAACAAAATGTAAAGCACCCGTAATCCACCACTTGTACTTACCTTCCCAGCGATTTGTAATCGTTTGCGCAATTAGCTCTACCACAAAAGAGGTTAAGATAACAGCTGAGCCTACAATAAAAAAGTAGTACCCAAGCGCGAAAAAACTCCCTTCTTTCTTAAACTCCTGAATAAAGTTAAGGATAGTAAAGTCAGCTGGCTTATCCGCAGGTATAATCGCCGTGACAAACGCTAAGACACTAATGGCAACAACCATGATTAGTCCTGCAATAAGCTTACGACTAATTAAATAGCCCATCGACTTTACAGATGAGGTTTCATTCATATATTCGTTCCTTCCTTATGTATCTTCTCTACTTTAATAAGTAGCAACATACAGCCTAAGCTGAAATATTTTACTAAAAGTGTATGAAACAACCTGTCAAAAGTCAATGAAAAACGTCCTATCCACTAGGAATAGAACGTTTTTCATTGACTTTTACTTCTCAACAACTGGATTTGACTGAGCTACTCGCTTTCCTACTGTTAACGATAAGACGAAACAAACGAATAAAACGATGGCCGCTGCTACATATGGAAAGTTGATATCAATATCAAATAAAATCCCTGCAACAAGAGGTCCTGCAATGTTTCCTAAACTTGTGTAAGCAGAATTTAAGCCGGCTACGTAGCCCTGCTGTTCTTGAGCAAGTTTTGACATTTGTGTACTAATAGCTGGTCGTAAAATATCGATTGCTAAAAACAGCGTAAACGTTACGACAACAATCAACCAGTATGCATGCGTGAACAAAGTTAAAAGTACGAATAAGCCTGCTACAAACAGACAGATTGAAATAACCCTTTTCTCACCAAACTTATTGACAATCCACCCAAAAATAGTGAGCTGAACAACAGCTCCTGCAATGGAACCAAACGTGATAATAAATGCTATATCTTTTGGCGTAAAGCCGAATTTACGATCTACAAATAAACCAAATACCGTCTCATAATTCGCTAAGCCAAACGAAGCAACAAACACAATAATTAAGCTTAAAAAGTACGGTTCCTTATACGAATTACGTAACTGTGTAAATAAGCTCTGCTTTTCTGTTTGAAGTGGGTCAGCCTTCACGCGTTCTTCCATTGGTGATTCAGGCAGAACAAATAAGGTAAGTAAGGCTGCGAAAACTCCTGCAACAGCTGCTGAATAAAACGGGACTCGCATGCCAAATTCAGCAATGAATCCACCGATTCCAGGGCCGATGATAAAGCCTGTTGTGATTGCTGCATTAATATACCCCATTCCTGTTGCGCGCTCTTTTGGCGTCGTAATATCAGCTGTATAAGCCATAACGGCTGGCATAATTAATGCTGCACTAATTCCGCCCAGCATACGAGCGCCAAACAATAGCGCCGGTGCATTGGCAATTCCAAATAGCCACTCTGACACGGCAAAGATCAACATACCGGTAACGATCATTTTTTTACGCCCAAAAGAGTCCGATAATCTCCCTGCAACAGGTGAAAAGATAAACTGTGTTAACGAAAATGCAGCGACAAGCATTCCAACGATACTTCCGCTAATTTGAAGCTCAATCATATAAGTTGGCATAATGGGAATTACAAGACCTATTCCCATAAACACCAAAAAGATGTTAAGCATTAAAAGCAGCATGGCTCCTTTATTTCTTAACAGTAGTGACATAAATAACCCTCCAACTTTCTCCTATATTCTCCATAAAACACGAAAACTATTTTTGTTTTTTTAGTTTTTATCGACCGATAAAAGAGACTGACTCCCATGAAAACAAGAGATATGCCAGACTCTGTCGTATGCGCTCTATTTTAAAGTTCCGATTTTACCTTACTTGTTAAAAGGCCGTGCAATAGCATATCAACAATCGTATCGAGCGCATCTGATACGGTTAATCGATTTTCTAAAAAAAAGCTTCGATCTAAAGTCGAATTCACAGCGTCGATGATTACCTTCATCATTAAATCAAGATTTCGATTTACAATAATTCCTTCTTCTATTCCTTGCTTTATGAGCTCTCTCAGTGAGTCCCACTGGTTCAAAGCCACATTTAACTGCTCCCACTGTGCTGGGTAGTAGCGCTTCATCTGCTCAATGATACATAAGTCATAGAAGTCATTATACTCTGGAATAACGGTAATAACTCGCTTGATTTTGTCCACCAAAGATAGATTTTCATTATTCACAATCGCTTCGGTTTTCTGATCAAAATCCTGTAGCGTTTGAGTGATAATGGTATCTAAAATCTCTACTTTGGACGAGAAATGTTCGTACAGCGTCCGTTTACTAATGCCTAGCCTTTTGGCTAAGTCATCCATTGTAAATTTCATTCCTTTATGATGAATCTCTTCGATAAATGCCTGCATAATTCGCTCTTTCATTATCAGTCCTCCTCGTGACAAACTCATAAAACATTTTTAGTTTTTCTATTTTCTCATTCTATCTCACTTCTCATATAAGTACAAGAAAAAAACCTACTTGCTGAATAAGCAAGTAGGTTTTCTCTTAACAAATCGAATCGTTTGGTTTTGGATTCTTTAATCCGAACAATGGTCGAATAAATAAGGCTAGCGTTGTTCCTAACATTGCCATAACCATCCATACCCAACCGTGTAAGCTAAACGATGCGATTCCTCCAAAATAAGCACCAATGTTACAACCAAATGCTAAGCGAGAACCATAGCCCATTAATAGGCCACCTACAACTGCTGCTCCTGCAACTCCTGGCTTAATTTTACCAGGCTTGAACGTTCCTTGAGCTGCCGCTGAGATAAACGCGCCTAAAATAATGCCAAAGTTCATTACGCTTGTAGAGTCGGCAAGAACCGTTTGCGTTAACGCTTGACCATTCGCTCCTTGGAAATAACCCCAAGTCGAAACATCAATTCCTGTTGCCATTAACGCTTTACCACCCCATAAAGCAAATGCTGACGTAATGCCCCAAGGGTTACCGCGTACTGTTAGCGTTAGAGCATTTAAAAGTGCTAAGATAATTGCTGCCGCAAATAATGGCCAAGAACCACGAATAACTTTCTTCCATCCTGTTGTTGTTGGAAGCTGCTTCATCATTGGCGGATTTTTCTTTTTAGCAAGCTGAACTGTAATCCAGTAAATAACTACAAATGCCACCATTTGAACAACCCATGCACCGAAATAGCCAAGCCCAGTTGATTCAGCTAACGAAATTGGTTGGAACGATGGCATATCCTCCATCCAAAATGTAAAGTGATACGCTGCAAGTAGTGAACCTCCAATGAATGAAACGAGCGTAATGATCATAGAAGACGAACCGCCACCAAGATTATAAAGAGTACCTGATGCACATCCGTTTCCTAGCTGCATTCCAATTCCGAATAAAAATGCTCCTACCACCACACTCACGCCTACTGGTGACACATAACCTGCCGGTGTCGTACCGGTAAAGCTAAACCCAGTGCTTAAAATAATAGCAAACAGCGTGGAAGCTACTGCTAGCATAAGCATATGTGCCTGTAAACCTTGTACGTTTCCGACCGACATTAATCGTCTAAACGCTGAAGTAAAACCAAATCGTGCATATAGTAACGTCGCGCCAAGAGCGAGACCGATAATAAATAATACACCTTGTGTCCAATTTGTTGTGTTTACAATCGCTGTTAGTAACACGACCGAAATTAAAATTCCGACAATAACTAACGGCTTTTGCATTGGACTAAGCTCCGTAACAACCGTTGTGCGAGCTGAATTAGTATGCTTAGAAGTTTGTACAGTTGTTGATGCCATGATATACACCTCATATCTTATAGATTTAGTAAGAATTGAACTTTTTTTATCGTACAACATATCTTTTATCCTGTAAACCTCTTTGCTCTCTTTTCATCGAAAGAGTTGATTTTCAGTGCTTCATCCATTATTTTTAAAACTAGGTGATAAAAGTGAAAGTAGAAAAGCTGAAAAAAACGCTAACAACTGTAGGTATTGTAATTTTTGTTTTAATGTTTATCGTGAACTTAATTATTACAAAAGGAGCCATTGTGGACACGCTAATTCGCATGTCTTCTCTTATCATTCTCTTGCCTATTTTTTTATTTTTCGTCTATCAAATGGGGAAGACACACTATAAACGTTTGGAACAAGAAGAAAACGAGTAGGGAACTCCCTACTCGTCAATCTACAAAAATCCGGAAACGTATATTTTATGGTTTACTTTGAATGATTCTCCTAATTTAAATAATTTGACTATCTTTTTGGTCTTCTTTTCTTTTTCTCCATGTATTTTCCATCTGTTCAAGCGTTTTTCCTTTCGTTTCCGGAACAAGCTTCCAGACAAATAAAGCAGAAAGTACACTCATCAAACCATAAAAACCATATGTTAATCCTCCACTATACTCCATCATTGTAGGATATGTAGAGGAAATAAAATAGTTAGCCGCCCATTGAACTGCTACAGCGATAGCTACAGCTCGGCCTCTAATTTTATTAGGAAAAATCTCCGAAATCAGCACCCAGCATATTGGTCCCCATGACATCATAAATGAAGCTGTATAAATAATAATAAATATAAGTGTCCCTATTCCAATCATATTAGAAAATGCCATACTTGATACACCAAACATTCCAATAGACATTCCAATTGAACCTACTATTAATAAGGGCTTTCTCCCCCATCGATCAACTGTTAAAATTGCAATAATTGTAAAAACAACATTCACTAATCCCATAATAATGGTTTGCAACATTGAAGAATCTTTAGCAGCTCCCATACTTTCAAAAATACGTGGGGCATAATATAAAGCTACATTTATACCTACAAATTGTTGAAAAACAGAAAGTAGTATTCCTACAATAATCACCAATTTCCCATAGGCGAATAACTTTTGAGAAGAAGCATTCATTGTAATAGTTTGTTTGATATCCATCAAAATGGCTTTTGCTTCTGAAAAAGCTTTACTAGCTTCTTTTTCTTCTGTAGAAGAAAAAAATGAAAAAAATTTGGTACGAAAAGAAATTATTGAACGTGCAAATAAAAATGATGTGGATGCCTTAAGTGCACTACAAAACTTTGGATTCTATATTAGTATTGGCATCACTAACATTCTCAATACTTTTGACACACAAGCCATTATTCTAAGGAATAATATTATCGAATCTCACCCGATTGTGTTAAACACCATTAAAAATGAAGTTGCTTCTAGGGTACATTCTCATTTAGAAAATACATGTGAACTACTCCCCTCTTCATTAGAAAAAAATGCACCTGCATTAGGTGCTGTCTCAATTGTTATTAATCATTTCTTAAATGTTCAAAACGAGTAGGGAATTTTCCCTACTCATTTATTATTAGATAGACTGATACACTTTTCCTGAAAACTGTGGTAACCAATCACCATGTGCTTCAATCAAATCGTCACATAGTAAAACAATATCATCCATTGATAGTTCAGCACTTGTATGAGGGTCTAACATTGCAGCTTGGTAGATATGCTCACGCTTTTTGGTCACTGCTGCTTCGATTGTTAAAAGTTGCGTATTGATATTTGTACGATTAAGCGCTGCTAGTTGCTCTGGTAGCTCTCCGATATAACCTGGAATAATACCGCTACGATCAACGATACACGGGACTTCTACGCACGCTTTTTGTGGCAGGTTACTAATTAAACCACCTGTGTTTAATACGTTGCCTGCAAACTTAAATGGCGTATTCGTTTCCATCGCTTCAATGATACGTGAACCATATTCATGAGAGCGCGTGTGCGTGAGATTTCTGTTATGAACAAGCTCTTCTCGCATCGTTTCCCATTGGCTAATTTGCTCTTCGCATCGTCTTGGGTATTCATCAAGCGGAATGTTAAATTGGTCGATTAAACCTGGATAGTTGTTCTTAATAAAATATGGGTGATACTCTGCGTTATGTTCAGACGACTCCGTAATATAATAACCAAACTTGTCCATAAGCTCGAAACGCACCATATCATTATGCTTTATTTTTTGCTTTTCACGAGCACGGCGCTTAATTTCAGGATATAAGTCTTTTCCATCCCGCTTTACTTCTAATAGCCATGCCATATGATTAATACCTGCGATTTTTTCTTCAATTCCTTCGTGATCCATTTCAAGCGCCTTAAATAAATCTTTGGTACATACCTGTACGCTATGACAAAGCCCGACCGCCTGAATATCCGTATAGCGTAACATCGCACCCGTTAAAGTAGCCATTGGATTTGTGTAATTTAAAAACAGCGCATCCGGGCAGACTTCTTCCATATCTTTTGCAAAATCAAGCATCACTGGAATGGTGCGCAGAGATCTAAAGATACCACCAATGCCAACCGTGTCACCAATCGTTTGGCGAAGACCATATTTCTTTGGAATATCAAAATCAATTACCGTACTTGGTTTATATCCCCCTACCTGTATGGCATTGATTACGTACTTTGCGCCTTTAAGCGCTTCTTTTCGATTAAGGTACGATTTAACCGTCACGTTGATTTTATAGTTTTCTTTTAGGTTATTAAGCATGTTTTCTGAATCCTTTAAACGCTGCTCGTCGATATCATATAAGGCAAATTCAAATCCTGCCAAAGCCGGAACAAACATGCAGTCTCCTAAAATATTTTTGGCGAATACTGTACTTCCTGCACCGATAAACGTAATTTTTGTCATTAATTCTCTCCCTCTCTTTTCATCATTTAGCCTTTAACAGATCCCGAAGCTAAGCCGGCAATAAAATATTTTTGTAGAAGTAAAAATAAAATTGTCATCGGCAGCATAGCGATTAAAGCTGCTGCTCCTACTAAGCTCAAATTATGCTGATTTTGTGCAAAGAAACTGGCAAGCGTAACCGTTAATGTATGCATTTCTTTATCTTGCAAGAAGAAAATCGCAAACTGATAATCGTTCCAAATATACACGCATGAAATGATTAAAACAGACGCCGTCACTGGCTTTAACAGTGGGAAGACGATGCGGAAAAAGATACCTAACGTACTTGCTCCATCAATTTTCGCTGCTTCTTCGAGCTCTTTTGAAATCGTCGAGCGAATGAATCCTGCATATAGAAAGATTGTTAATGGTAAAAATGCTGCCACATTGTTTAAGATAGCAATTTGGTATGTGTTCATCATCCCCATGTTAACCACCATTTTGTAAAGGGGAACAAGTGCTGTTAGCGGGGGGATGACCATAATTCCAATAAAGATAAAGTAGACGTATTTATTTAGCTTTGTTTGACGACGTGCTAGTGGATAAGCAGCGAGCGAACCTAATACAATAAGTAAAACGGCTGAGCAAAACGTAATAATAACCGTATTTAAGAACGCTGTACCAAGTCCTGCTTGACTCCACGCATCAGCAAAATTTTGAACATTGGGCTGTGATGGAAATACCCACTTTGAACTGAAGTCTCCCGCTGGTTTAAGCGATGTTGTCACAAGAATATAGAACGGCACAATATGAAAGATGGTGATCACAACAGCCAAAACTGTAAGCCATCTTTTTTTCTTCTTATTCGTGTAATCAATCATGCTTCTGTCTCCTTCCTCTTAAAGTAAATCAATGCTCCGATGCTAATAATTAAAATAATCACAGCCATAAATACACCCTGCGTTGCAGCGTAACCTGCGTCTTGTCGTTTAAAGTATAAATCATACATAAACGTTGACATAGATTGTGATGCATCTCCAGGCCCCCCGCCTGTTAAGGCAACAATTACGTCAAACAACTTTAGTCCTCCAATAATATTTAAAACAACGTTAATTGTAATAGACGGCATTAGTAAAGGAAGAGTAATCGTTTTAAACTGCTGCCAACCAGAAGCACCATCTAACTGAGCTGCTTCATAATAATCTTTTGAAATCCCTTGAAGTCCCGCAAGATAAATAATCATCGCAATCCCAACAAACTGATACGTATTAACAAATACAATGATCCATGGATTCAAACTTGCATTCCCTAGTGCGTTAACCGGTTCATACCCAAAGAGCATCAGCACATCATTCAGCGCTCCACCTTGAAATGAGAAGAAAAAGTACCAAATGTATCCCATAATAATCGGGCTAATAATAACCGGTAAATAAACAATCGTACGCGTGAATGTTTTCATTCGAATACTTTGATTCAACAAAAGTGCATACAACAAGCCCAGTATATTCTGAAAAATTGTACTTCCAATTCCGTACAATAGCGTATTTTTCACAACCAGCCACGTTGTTGGATCCGCTAGTAACCTCTGATACTGTTCAACTCCAATCCAATCATATGTTTGCGAAAAACCATTCCAGTTTGTAAACGAAAGCTGGATGCCATTAATGAATGGATAAATAATAAACAGCGTAACAATGACAAGCCCAGGTAAGTACATCCACCATAAAGATGATTCTTTTTTGAGCTTAGTTGACTTTTTTTTCTTTATAACTGAAGTAGACTCTTTGGGTAGCCGCTCGTTTCTTACTAATTCGCTCATAACCTCACTCCTATTTCAGCTAGATGCAGTTTGCAGAAAGCAGCACAATTAAGCACTGCTTTCCCTAACTTTTTACTGCTTTCGCAAGCGGTTATACTCTTCTTCCATTTTCTTAGAAAGCTGTTTTGCTGTAAGCGTTCCAGCTAATAGCTCTTGACCTGTTGTTGACATCACAGACCACATACCGCTTGGTAAGTACTTACGATCAAAGTATGGCTCTACCTTTACTTCTTCATATTGCTTATAAAACTCTGAGTAGTAGTTATCTACTTCCGCATTTTTTAATGCCGCTGTAGAAGATGTGCCTTCAGCTATTTTCTTTACATTTTCCGGCTTAGCCGCAAATTCAATAAATTCCTTTGCCTCGTCTAGGTTTTTAGAATCTTTCCATGCTGCTAGTGTAAAGCGCTCGCCGCCAATCCAACTTTGTGCATCCCCTTTATGAACAGCTGGTACAGGAATTGTTCCAACCTTTACTTCAGGATTTAGTTCTGTTGCATCAGGACCTAAGGAGCCTCCTACGAATGTAAACGCAATTTTATCTTGTGCCATAAGCTCCGTTACCTGGGATTGTTTCGCTGTTAATACATCTTTGTTGAGTAAATCTTTTTTCTTTAAATCAACCATCAACTCTCCTAGCTGATCGTATTTTGACCAGTTGAAGCTTCCATCTAACAGCTCGTCTCCATGTCCATTCTCTTTGTCAGTAATAAGATATGGCGTAGCGATTTGGTCAAAGATTTGCGCAATATTTCCGTTTTCTCCTCCAGGAATCCAAAGCGGTACGACATCACCTTTGCTTTTGTTTTTTACTACTTCTAATGCTTTCACAAACTCATCCATTGTTTGTGGTGGTTTAATTCCGTATTGTTCTAGTAGTTTCACATTATAGCTAATCCCATCTTTAGCTTGATTTAACGGGTAAGCGTACACCTTGCCGCTTTCATCTTTTAAAATTTGATCAAGCGCAGGATCTAAGTCTTTCACCCAATTCATGTCTTTTAAATCTGCAACATATTCACCGTATCGAAGCTGTGACCAACCGTGCGTATCAAATAAATCTAGCATGTCGTTGGCACCCATCTTCACACGAAGCATATCCTCATATCCGTTTCCAGGAAAGTTTGCTTCAATCGCTATATCAGGATTTTCCTTTTCAAAATCTGCAATTACGCTTTCTAATGCTGCTCTTTCTCCTTTATTACTCATTGTGGAAAACAGTGTTAGTGTGACTTTACCACCATCACCAGAAGAAGCTCCTTTGCTTCCACACCCCGCCGCAAATACCGCAAAAACCATAAACAAAATTAACAAACGCGTCACGTTCTTCATGTGCTCCTCCTACACGTTATTTATTTAGAATTTTCTGATTAATTAGGATAAAACGGTTTTATTGCCAGAAAATAAAAAAGTAAGTATAATAGGCTTCTATATGTTTTATTTGAGGTTAAAAACCCCTAGATAAGAAGGACTGCCATCTTGCTTGTTCCGCTTTATCTGCCAATAAAACGGAAGCATTTGCTCTAGGTTTTTTAATCTCTTTTTTTTATGTGTTTTTTACTTTCGATTTCTTCTCCCCCTTACAATCATTTACGTTCCAATAAGGCTCGTGCATCACCTCCTTTCAGTTATACTGTTTACGCCCCGCTAGCCATTCGTTTCATTGTTAAACCACAGCTATCTCGAATTACTAATTTTGTAGGTACCGTCACCTTTAGCGGAATCTTGCGCCCATTTATTCGATCCATTAGTAAGTTGACCGCTAACCGGCCCATCTGCTCCGTGTAGACCTTGACCGTGGTTAGAGGCGTACTCGTAAATTCTGCAACATCTACATCGTTAAAGCTTACAATCGCAACATCTTCTGGCACTTTACGATTCGCTTTTTGAAGAGCTCGCATTGCGCCAATCGCCATTGAATCGCTCGCTATGAAAAAGGCTTCTGGCAAATTTCCTTGTTTAATCGCTTTCTCCATTAACTCATACCCTTGAGCCATGGCGAATTCACCAATATGAACATCGCTAGAACAAAACATTCCTTTTTTCTCTAGTATTTTTTCAAATGTTGTTTGGCGCTTATCTTCAATAACCTGATTTCCGTTTATAAAATGTTCTCGTTCACGTCCTCCGATGTAGCCAATACGCTGATAACCTAACTGTATTAAATGCTCAAGCGCACTTTCCGTTGCGCGTTCAAAATCGCTGATGACTGAATCATATGTATTTTCATCCGCTAAGTGATTGACAAAGATAATATTGTCGAGATGATTACTAACAGTTTGAATCGTCTCAGCACTAATGCGCCCGACAACAATTAAACCATCTAGGTCATGAAGCACTTCTTCTCGATGCATGCTTTTTAGACGAAACATTCGATTTGTTAAAATTCCTCTCTCTATGCAAGCATTCTCAATTCCGTGTCGTATAGATGAAAAGAAGGGGTCTGCCAGCTCTTCTTCAACAGTTTGGGCAAACATAATACCAATACGGGGAGTAAGATTTGCATCTCCCGTCTCTCCTTTACGCGCTCTTACGGGTGTATAATTCAATGCTTTTGCAGCTTTTAAAACTCGACTTCTGGTTTCATCAGAAACAGAAAGTGTATGATCATTGTTTAACACCCTAGATGCGGTGGTGCTTGAAACTTTTGCAGCAGTTGCTACCTCTTTTAACGTGGTCATATACACTACCTCACTACATGTGTTTTTTACTCATTTTTCAGTAAATTTTACCTAGATAAATGAAGAATAACATATATATAAAGCGCTTTCAATATATTTTTTGAAATTTTCAATAAATTTTTATCTTTTATTAGTAAACTTTCACTAAACACACTAAAATCCAGGTAGGAGTTTCCCTACCTGGATTCAGCTCGCTTCTTCACGTTTTAATGGGGCTGAATGACGGAATGTTTGATTAAGCCCTTCTCTTACATACTGCTCATGCTTCATGATCCATGTTTTCATTAACACAACATACACAAGGGCTGCAGGAATTAAACCTAAAAACCACGAAAGTTCCACGTTAATAAACGCGAGAGACGTTCCAACAATTGTGGCGATAATAGCGGCAGGATTCCACCCTTTAAATGCCATAAATAGTTTACCTTCATATAGCGGAGCCACATTATAATTACCTTTATGAATAAAGTAAAAGTCTGCTACCATAATCGCAAAAATCGGACCTAAAAAAGCTGAAACAACTGCGATAAATGTTAAAAATAATGAATCCGTCATAATAAACCATGGACACGTTACTACTCCTAGTACTCCGACAATTACGCAGGCTTTTTCCCATGAGATTTTAAATAAATCCATTGCCACAAGTACTGGAGGCATGATATTAGCTACTAAGTTTGTTGTAACTTGGGCTAGAGCAATAAAGATTAACACAATAATACTGGCTGCTACATTCGAAATATGATTTGAGATAATATCAACAGGATTCCAGACGCCGACGGCCGCTGCTCCTAAAATGCCGACAAATGGCAATAAAATCATCGGTGGAACAATCCCTACAACGTGAGCTCCTACAAACGTACCAGCTGAAGATTTACGTGGGAAGTAGCGAGTGTAATCTGAAATATTAATGAGCAGTGCAGCAAATTGACCGATTAACACCGTCATCGCAAGCCAAAATGGAATTCCCCAGGAACCCTCGGTGTTAGCGACTTTCTCAACTTCGAATCCAAAGGTGGATAAAAAGAGAAAAATCAAATACACAACGCCCAGCATAATAATGACAGATCCTACAATTTCAATCCACTTAATCGATTGAATGCCTTTAGCTGATAGGAAGATTTGGAGCGCTTGAAATGCAAAAAACCAGACCCAAACGTTATCAAAACCGATAAGTCCCATAAACACTTGGTTCAGCGCCTGAGCCCCCAGCCAAGATTGGACTCCATACCAGAATAACGCGGGGACCGCTCGCATTAAAGCTGGAATTCGAGAACCTACCGGACCAAAGGAAGATCTAAGCTGAACAACCATTGGAATCCCGTGTTTCCATCCTACTCGTCCATTTAACGCAAATAACAAAGCAGCGAGAATATTCGCTAGAATTAAAGCGATAAAAGCTTGCGTCAAATTCAACTTCCCAAAAGGTGGAATTAAACTTGAACCTAACATAAATGAACCAACCATTACGGCATCTCCCCACCACATTGCCACATACGCTTTTGGACCTAAAATACGATATTTCTCGTGCGCAATTGGACGTAAATCAGCGTTTTGTTCCATTTATTACTCATCCTCCTAAACCTAACTTTTTGTGTTATAAAATATAACATCTAGTTTTTTTAGTTTACAGGATGATTATTGTTAATTCATCGGAAAAGGAATGAATTTTCAGTTTTTTATTTGTGTATTTTCAACAAAAGAACTACTACCTCTGTGTAAATAATGACTCTTTTGAAGGAGTTTTCGTGTTTCAATGATTGTACAAAAAAAGCCGTCATAACATAACGGCCTTTCCAAACAATTATCGTAAGTAATAATGTTAGATTATTTTATTCGTTCACTTTCAGCTAAAAGTTGGAATGACGTAGTCGCCACGAATTGGTTCCATACCATTTTTAAACTGAATTTGCAGCGACTCGCTTGTAAAGAGATTATGACCATTCATAACTTGAAAGTGAATATGAGGCTCTGTTGAATTACCTGAATTTCCACAGCTTCCAATCCACTTCCCTTCATAAACAAGATCTCCTTCTTTTACTAAAATACTCCCTTGTTTAAAGTGCGCTAATAAACTATATTCGCTGTTTCCGTGGTCAATTATCACATAGTTCCCCGCTGGGTGTTCGGTATCCACATCACCGATTGGGTTATCTTTTAACCCATCCACTACCGCAACGACCTTCCCTTCAGCCGGCGCAACTACTTTTTGGTTAAATGCATAGTAGTCTTCTAGTTCATCCCCATATTCTTTATACGTGCTTTCATCACGGTGAATAACTAAGTCATACGCATAGCGCTGTGAAATAATTAGATAATGATAGTTTAACAGCGCGTTTGTACCTCCCCATAGTACAAACTATTCTTGGTTAATTGGCATTCTATATGTACGCGACGTTTTGCATATGTTCGCTTGTTGTTCAATTAGCTGAAGTTCCAAACCAACAATTGTCCCATTCTCCTCAACGAATAGGCTAATTCCTTTACGCTCCTTACTATCAATCCAGATATATTGTTGAACAGACGATGAGATTGACAGAAGTGTTTCTAAGCTATATTTCTCAACTCCTTGATTGAACTCTTCGCTCATATGTAAAAAGTCTGTGAACGGTACTTCTAACTGAAATTCTTCGCTTAATTGATGATAAATAATAGCAAACTCACCAGCTAAAAAAAACTCAGCAAACTCTTCGATTTGAAATTTTGTTTTAATATGCTTTTGTTTCATTACATTATTCCCCTTTTCAACACACGTTGTTTATCTTTTTCTTTCTTATTTAGTAATACGAATTTCAAGTTTAAAAAGTTTCTTATTTTGTAAAATTTATCTATGTTTTTTCTGGTATGATGAAGAAGAGGTGAAAATAATGAATCTATTTATAATGAAACGAACAAATGTGATTCTTCTTTTAATCGGACTGATTATGTGTGCAAACTTCATTGTTTATCGTACTTCAGCGTTCGGCCCTGTCCCTAATGAAGTAGTCATTGGATCTTTGCTTGACTTTTTAATGGTTATCCCGCTCTTACTTTATGTTTTCATCTTTAGACAAAAACCTACTCTCCACCATTTCATTGGAGTCATTAGCATACTCTCTATCCTTGCATACATAGCGATTCCAAAGCCTTACTTTACACACTATTCATTGACATCCTACTTAATTTTTATAATTATAGGGCTACTTACAATAAGCGCATGCTTGTATCTGTATCGCTTTCTAAGCATTCTACCTTTGTTGAAACGTTCTTATTTAGCAGAAGCTACTAACTACGCTCTTTTCCCAATAAACCTTGAAAAAGCCCTAGAGACAACCTTTCACAACTTAAAGACATCACCTTGGTGGCTGCATGACCTTTCCATCTTGTACTACACTTGTTCATTTAAAAAGAAAGTACATGTAAATGGCAGTTCATTTTCATACCATAAAAGCGCAAATGGAGTGGCTCTAAACCTGGTCATTATTCATGCTATTGTGTTAGAAACAGTCGGTGTCCATTACTTTTTACATCAATGGAGCCCAGCTCTCTCAATGATTCTTTTACTCCTAAATATATACGGGATTGTATTCATGATTGCCGAAATTCAAGCCATTCGTCTTTCTCCGTATGTCTTAACAACAAAAGAGCTGATTTTACAAACAGGCTTGACTAAAAGAGCCATCATTCCATTAGCTACGATTAAGGAAATTAAATGGTATGACGGCGCTGAAACGTTCACGAAGGCTGAGCAGGCTCACTTATACGATGCAAGGCTAAATGACTTTGTTCCAGAAAAGCCAACCTTTGAAATTCAACTCCACCAAAAGCAAACGCTAACTTTACCATACGGAATAACGAAAGAAATAGATCGAATTGTTTTAAACGTGGATGACAAACATACTTTCTATACTGAGGTATTGAAATGTATTAAATAGCAGCTGAAAGAAGCACTGGAATAACCATGTGCTTCTTTCGATTTTATTTGCTTTTTTCAAGTATAAAATTCTCGTTTGAGTTTTTGATAACAATATCAAAGTCCCTGTGATACGCGTGCATAAATACATCATATTGAATTCTACGTTCTTGATGAGTCCTCCTTAAATAATCGAGGTCCATTCCTCTTTCAAACACATCGCGTTCACTTCGTCTCATTAGCTCAGTTTCTTCATTCGTATATAGATAGATGGTCCTATCATATAAATTCAAATTAGTGAAGGCTACACTCATTCCTTCTATAATACTTATTCTTTTCCGCGCAGAAATTAGAATACTCTCTAAATAATGTGTTCCTATTGTATAAAAATCAAATGAGCTTCTAATCATTTGAACATCTCTTTCTAAAGCATTCCGATGATGAGCAGAAGGATGACAAGCCGTTATCTTGCCCTCATGTCGTTCTCCCTTATATTCATAGCTTATGAGAGTCTGCTTCCTAAGATTAGAATCAACAATATAAGGATCCGTATTGATATAATTAACTTCGTCCTCTCCAAGAAGGTGGATAAGCTTCTTCGCAAATGTTGTTTTTCCAGATGCACCGTGACCTGATATACCAATTATCATCTTTTTATTCTTACACTTAATTAAGCTAGCTACGTCTCGTACAATCTGATCCATAATCTCCTCCACGTTTTTTGATTTTATCAACCTATAAATAAAGCGCTTTCTTATTTTATCAGTATACAATACATGTTAATAGACTAAAGAAAAAAGCTGAGAATACATACACTCTCAGCTTTTCTACTCATATCTTTTTAACAAGAATCTTTTATTACTTCACCTTAATTGCCTCTTCACCATATACTTCACCCTGATCCTTTTTAAATAACCTGGCTGGGTATGCAAAATAATAAACAACTGAAGCAGCAAAGATTCCTACAATAATATAAATGAGCGGAATCGAACGGTTAAAAAGTATTAAATCCGTTGTCAGGACGCTGTATTTCACGATGCTAAATAAGCATAGTAAGCCTAACGAAAGCGCAATGATCGGAACAGCAGGATAGTTGACTTTAAACGGTCTTACTAAGTTTGGCTCTTTCTTTCGTAAAATAAAGAGTGACACTAAGCTAATGCAGTACATCGTCATTGCACCAAATACGGCTAGAATAATAAGTGCATTTGCAAACGTCGCGGATCCTGCACAAATCACGCCGATTACCCCCGGAATGAGCAGGCCTCCCACTGGCACACCTTTTTTATTCGTTTTTGCAAGAAATTTTGGAAAATACCCTTCTCGCGCTAGCGCATACGTTTGACGAGAGAAACCCATGATAATGCCATTTAAGCTTGCAATGAGCCCGAATAAGCCAATGATTGCAATTGTAATAGAAAGCGCATTTCCATCATAGACAAGCGATAACGCCTGTGGAAGCGGATAATCTGCTGAAGCTCTGGTACCGCTTCCTCCACCTAATCCCGCTGTGACAAATAGCGTGAAAATAGTAGCCGTTGCTAGGGTAATAATGGCAGCAATAAACCCTTTGGGAATGTTTTTTTGTGGATTCTCAACTTCTTCTGCAGCCATAGCTCCACCTTCAATAGCCAAGTAAAACCAAACGGCAAACGGAATAGCAGCTAAAATACCAGAAGGACCGTTTAAGAATGATTGTTCATTAAATAGATTGCTTGTTTCGATATGCGACAGTCCGCTCACGTAGAAGATTGCTAATCCAATAAGTGCTAGAATCGTAGCGCTTAGCTCAATTAAAGCTACTTCTTTAACGCCGATTAAATTAACGAGAATAAAGAAGGCAAAGACACCAACGGTTGCATATACGGGATTAATCGATGGAATTAAAAAATTTAGATATGCACCTGTTGAAACGGCAATAGCGGGCGGTGCAAACACAAATTCAAGTAAACAGGCAATCCCAGCTATAAATCCTCCAAATGGACCCGTTGCTCTTCTTGCGTAAGCTGACGGTCCACCCGCTTGCGGAATTGACGTTGATAGTTCGGCATAGCTAAACATAAAAGTTGTATAGAAAATCGTTACGATTAAGGTAGCAACTGCAAGTCCTAAAATCCCACCTGCTTCAAACCCATAGTTCCACCCAAAATATTGTCCTGAAATAACCATCCCTACTGAAATAGCCCAAAGATGGATTGGTTTTAGATGTTTCTGTAACGCCATTCTAACTCCTCCTTTTATGTATGTTGTTTTTACTGATAAAAACGATTAAATAACGAGGTGAACACCGCTTGTTTGCTGCTGGATCATTTGATAAATAATTGTACCGATATGTGCAGCTGCTTCTAACGGAGGAGTGCCGCCACGATGAATATTAGAAATCACCATGCGGTCGGACTCTTTTTTTCCTTTTTGTGGCTGATAGCACATGTATGCGCTCATCGATTCTGCGCTGACAAGTCCAGGTCGTTCTCCAATAAGTAAAACGAGTGTTTTTGGAGCTAAAATATCACCAATATCATCCATGCATGCAACCCTCCCTCCTTTTACAAAGAAGGAAGTCCCAACACTAAGGTCATATGAATCCAATGAATCAACCAAAGCTGGATAAACATCGCGGATATTTGCTTCGATTGCATTTGCGCTCAATCCGTCAGAAACAACAATTTGAACGTCTGGCTGCTTTCGGCAGTTACGTTTTAATTGTTCTTTTGCAAGCTCTGAAAGCAATCTCCCTTGGTCAGGGAATTTTAGATAATGCTCTTTTGACGTACTCTTTGTATCAATCGAAAATAATTCTAAATCTTCCAATAATTTATAATCCACTTCACCGTACACCGCATCAACAGCAGCTGCATGATCTGTTCGAAAAGCTAATACATCAGAAGTTAGCGGCCTTGTTCCCGTTCGTCCTACACCAATTCGGGCTGGCGTAAAACCTTTTAAGCGAGCTAGCAGCTGTTCTTTTTCATTTTTCATTACTTCATTCCTCCTAATACGCCGTTCATAAAAATGCTTGGATCACCTGCTTTGGACGTAAATCGATTGTTTTCCATAATGCCATACTCTTCTAACCACTGCTTAAAGATAGAAATCGGCCCTTGGTTTAAAATTCGTCGAACCGTCGCGATATCATGATAGCTTAGCGACTGATAGTTTAGCATACAGTCGTCAGCCATCGGTACACCAATTACAAAGTTTACGCCCGCTGTGCCAAGCAGCATGCTTAAGTTATCCATATCATTTTGATCAACGTTCATATGATTCGTATAGCACACATCCACTCCCATCGGTAAGCCGTGCATTTTCCCCATAAAATGATCTTCTAACCCTGCTCTTGTTACTTGCTTACTATCGTATAAATACTCTGGACCGATAAACCCAACAACCGTATTGACTAAAAAGGGGTTAAATTGACGTGCTAAGCCGTAACATCTTGCTTCAAGCGTGACTTGATCAATATCGTAATGAGCTTCAGCAGAAAGCTCAGAGCCTTGACCAGTTTCGAAATACCAGCGATGAGGACCTACCGCAGTGCCTTTTTCATTAATCAATGCAGTGGCTTCTTTTAGCATCGAAAGCGAAATACCAAACGATTCGTTTCCTGCTTGCGTTCCCGCTAAGCTTTGAAAGATCAAATCTGCTGAAGCGCCTTTTTCAATCGCACGCATTTGAGTGGTCACATGTGCAAGGACACAGTTTTGGGTAGGAATTTGAAATTCATCAATAATTGACTTTGTTTCATTTAAAAGCGCATAAATATTTTCAGTTGTATCAATAACAGGATTAATACCGATAACAGCATCGCCAATACCATAGCTGAGCGCTTCGTATAAAGACGCACGCATGCCGGCTAAATTATCTGAGGGATGATTCGGCTGCGCTCGTGATGCGAGTACTCCTTTCATACCAATAGTTGTCTGACAAGTTGTTTTCACTTCGATCTTAGAAGCGGCTTGAATTAAATCTAGATTTGACATAATTTTAGTGACCGCTGCAATCATTTCACTCGTTAATCCTTTGGCGATATAAAGTAAGTCCGCTCCTTCGTGCTGATCTTCTAGTACATATTCGCGAAGGTCCGCCACCGTCCAGTTTTGAATTACTTTAAAAATTTCTTCATGTACCTGTTCTTCAATAAGTGCTGATACATCATCTTGTTCAGGGCTTAAAACTGGATATTCTCGAATTTCTTTTAGCATTAAGTTTGCCAATACTTGCTTAGCTGCCATTCGCTCTTTCATAGAGCTTGCTGCAATCCTCGCTAATTCATCTCCCGAACGCGCTTCGTTTGCCTTTGCCATAATTTCCTTTAAGCTTCTAAATACAAATTGTTCTCCTAATACTGCGCACGACTTGATCATCTTTTCATCTCCTTTTAAAAAGCTAACGTTTTTACTGATACAGTGACTGCTTCTCCAACGGTTTTCATGCCGATATCAATGTAGTCTCCATACGTAAAATCAATGCCATCAAGCACTATGACTTTCAATGCTTTGTTACGCTTTTGAATAGCTTGTCCAAGTGCTTTTGCTAAATCTTGCTCACATAAAACGATGAGGCAAGACGCCTGTGAGAAAAAGTTCATATAGCTTTTGTATAGAGCTTCTGCTAACTCTTGAAGCATCGTATACGTGCAGGTAGTAAAAGCTTGCAGCGCAATAGCTGTAGCTTGTCCTTCACAATCGAATATGGTGTTCGCTTGAGATAGCGTACTTTGTAGCCTTTTCACAAAAGACAGTTCGTTCCACACTCCATTTTTCTCTACGTCTACTTTAACAATTGGAATGTTTTTTAGAGGCAAACAATCTTCTGCTATGTATACTGTTGCTCCGCTTATTTCTGTATTTTGCATGCCTGCACCAATGACCGTTGCTCGAGCTGTTTCTGGTGCTGCCTCTGCTCCTTTTTTCCTTAAGCTTGCTGCTAAAAGTGGACCAATGTCACCAAATGCCACGGCTTCCTTTAGCGTAGTAGGAGAGTGTTCATTCATCATTTTTCCAATTCCACCTGAAATAAGCACTTTTTCAATGGTTGGTAAAGATTTACTTAGAGTGGCTAAAAGAAGCACAGACGATGCTCGGTCACGTTCTTTTAAAAAGCTTAGAAGTTCATCTGCTAAGCGATCGCTTAGCACCGCAGCTTGTTCAAAATCTATCGTTCTACCAACCTGCATAGTAGATTGATATTCCTTTAAAAAAGGTTGTAAAAACGGTGAAATATAGTCTACACGACCACCTTCTTGAATTCGGACTAATCGTCCTCCAATATGAAATGTAAACGCGCCAATAACTTTTCCATCTTCACAAAGAGCAACGTTAGCCGTTCCTCCCCCGACGTCAACATTAGCGATGACTCCTTCTGTTTCCTCGGACAGGGCAACCGCACCAGAACCTTTCGCTGCCAACATCCCTTCTAAGTCCGCACCAGCTGTTGCTACGACAAAGTCTCCAGCTCGATTAGCTAAATAATGAAGAATTTTTTCTGCATTTTCTTTTCTGGCTGTTTCTCCTGTAATTATGACCGCACCCGATTCCACGGCTTGAAGTGCTACGTTTGCTTTTTGATACTCTACCTGAAGCAGTTCACTGAGTGCTTCTACATCAATTTCAACCTCTGTTTTTAAAGGCGTTGTGTAAATCTCACTTTGATAAGTAACTTTTCGATCCACAATATCACAGCTAGGCAGCGAAAAGGCGCCGTTGATCTGATTGACTAAAAGTTCACTTACAATCAGCTTTGTGGTACTTGTTCCAATATCAAGCCCAATGCTTGTAATCCACCGTGTTGTCATATCATCATCCTTTAATTCGTTACGTTATGTTAACCTTAAACTAAATAAATGAATTCGACAGCAAAGATGTCAGAAAACATAACATGTTTTTTTGTCACCTTCTCTACCATTACTTTATAAAAAATCCCCTTCTGCATGTAAATGCAAGAAGGGGATTTCTATTATTCTTGTAGAGCTAAATCTTTAGTAATGACATAGTACTCGCTTTTCGTCATTTGCCATCCTTTTACGTTTTCTTTATACGCAACAAAATTATTTGGATGGACAATAGCAGAGTGCAGGACTCCATCATTGATTATTTTTCCCGCTTGTCTTGTTAACTCCACGCGCTTTTGCTCGTCAACAGTTTCATTTAACTGCTTAATTACATCACTAAGCGCTGGATTATCATAGTGACCTACGTTATAAAAACCATCTTTTCCATAAACGCTATTTAAAAAATAAGAAGAATCACCGCGCGGGGCCGTAATTAAGCTGTATGTAGCTATGCCCCAGTCGGAATTTGTGGTCATATATTCATCTATGTTTTCAACCTGCTGGATTTCTACTTTGACCCCAATCTTTTTCGCTTCCGATTGAATGAGCTGTGCCATCAAGGGAAGCTCTGGGCGATATGGATATGTTAAGATTGTGAACGATAGCTGCTTACCATCTTTGACTACTTGGTTGCTTTCAAATTTGTAGCCTGCTTTTTTTAAGTATTCTTTTGCAGATTCAGTGCCAAACTCTTTTTTCGGAGCATCATAAGCGAAAGAAAACTCCTTTAAAAACGGACCGTTGGCTGCTACGCCTTGTCCTGCAAGCGTGTAGTCTACCACATCTTGACGATTTAAGAGAACATCAAATGCTTTTCTCACGTTAACATCTTTAAACGCTTCAATGTTCGTATTATATAAAAGCATTTGCGTTCGTAAGCTTGGAACGACGTCAACTACAAGCGACTCGTCTTTCTTTAACAGCTCTAGGTTTTCAATTTCAGGACGATACACAATATCTGCTTCTCCGGATTGGAGCCCTGCTGTCCTTGCATTTGCATCTTCATTGTATAGCATTGTAACGCGATCCAATTTAGATTCACCGTCCCAATACTGATCATTTTTTTTCAGCTCTAGCTTACTGTTTGGCTGAGAAGATACCGCTTCAAATGGTCCTGTACCTACTGGATGTGCTTCAATATTTTTTTCGGTTACATCGATAATAGCTGCGTTGGGATGAACGAGTTCAGACGGAAATGAAGCTACAGGCTCTTGCGTTACAATCGTTAGTTTTTGACCATCCGCTTTCATTTCTTTTATTTTCAATGAGGCTTTCATCGCTTCACTCACCTTCATCGTACGTTCTAATGACGATTTCACCGCTTTAGCGTCCAACGTTTTTCCATTTTGAAACACAACTTCGTCTCTAATAATAAACTCCCAGGTTGTTCCATTGTCTAACGTTTTCCAACTTTCAGCTAACCATGGCTCAATTTGTGAATCTTCTGTTGTTTTGACCAATGTTTCCACAATGCCTGCTCGCAGCGGCGTGTAGTTAAGCTGGGGATCTAGGGTATCTGTTGGAAAGTTGGATAAAAAGGTAAGCTTGTTGCGGTCGGAATCTACAGAGCTGTTTTCCTTATTTCCAGAGCAAGCTGTAAGCATGCACGCCACAACTCCCATCATGATTGCTGTTTTCCATATCTGTCTTTTCATGTCGTAATCCTCCAAAGTATGTATCTTAGCAAATGATGCTAATCATAATTTCAAAAGTTTACGAGTTTTCTAACTTTTTGTCAATCAGTTTTTTGCTTAGCTTTTGACCTTTGGAGCGTCCTTTATACGTCGTCCCAATAATACCAACCATAATAGCTATACCTCCAATCCAATGGAAGTAAGACAAACTCTCATGTAAAAATGCGACGCCTGCTATCACACCGATTAACGTAGCTAAATTAGTAAACACGCTCATCTGCGCTGCTTGAATTGTTTTTAACGAGTAGTTGGATAGAAAAGCTGTAATAAGAGAAGAAAATATACCTAAGTATGCTACTGAAAGCAAAAATTCCAGTTGAAAAAGCGGTTCGAAAAATGTTGCCAGCGAGCCGTTAAGACTATGATGAACAACGGCCGCTCCGTTAAAGCCGACAAACCCAACAAACATCATGACGTATGTAAGCTCCAAGGTAGAATATGAGCGTGTCATTTTACGAGCGAGTACGTTATAAGAAGCATTTGATAAGGATGCTAGTAAAATAAACAGGGCACCTAAACTTCCACTTGCTGAGAAATTTACGCCTTTCATTGCTAGAATGTATACAATACCGGAAACAGATAATAGAATTGAAAACTTTTGGCGAGACGTTGACGTTTCTTTTAATAGATAGGTAGCAAGAAGCAAAGTGAAAATTGGAACCGACGCTTGAATAATGCTCGCTTCAGAAGATGTGGTATATAAAAGACCAAGCGCTTGAAAGCCAAAGTAACTTATCGGAAATAAAAGACCTAGAGGTACAATACGAAGAACATCGTGCCCATTCACTTGCATTTTTTGCTTGTTCACAAATAGAAACAAGGAAGCAACTATAAAAGATAGCGTAAAGCGATGGGCAAGCACATCAATAACCCCTGCATAGTTTAGCGCTACTTTTACAATCATGAGCGCAAAACCTGTAATGATTGCATATAAAAAAGCTGAGCCAAACGCTCTTTGAACATTTGTCAAATAATCCTCTCCTTTTTAACCGATTATGCGAATACACTCCACTGATTGTTTTATACAAGTATACAAAAAAGCCCTTGTTTTACAACAAGAGCTTTTATTCTTACGCTTCAATCAACCTTAGCTTTTCTATAATTGCTTCACGTGGCTTAGGTGCTGGAACGTCATCAAATTTACCTAACATCAATACACCGACAATAGCTTCATCTTCTTTTATTCCTGCTATTTTTCTAAACCCCGGCTGATGAATGAGTTTACCAGTTTTCCATAGCACTCCAATTTCTTGCTCCCACGCTAACAGTAGAAAATTTTGGATAAAAGCAGACACAGCGCTGAAATCTTCTTCTTGCTTCATTTCATTTTCATCTTTAGGGACCGTAATAATAATATTAGCCTGTGATTGAGAAAATTTCTCTGCCATCTTCCCTATTTTTTTTGCTGCTCCTTCATCAGAAACTTGTTTGGACAAGTTTTTCATCTGTTCACTTAATGATTCATTGCCTTTCCCATAAAACATCACAAGTCTCCACGGCTGACGTAGCTTATGGTTTGGAGCCCATGATGCATCGTCTAAAAGTTGGATAATAGCTTCTTTCTCAATTGGATCATTATTAAATGTACGAATGGTTCTTCTTTCTCTTATTACGTCTCGAATGGATGCTGACATCTGAATCGTTCCTTTCAACTATAGATTGTGTTAGCTATTTTGAATTAAAAATCGCACGGCTTGCGAAATATCCATATCGTGTTGTTCACAAAATGTAAGCAGTTTATCATATGTATTGGCATCTAAGCGTACATGAATAGATTCGGTAAGCCTTGTATTATCAAGATGTTTTGAAACTTTGTGCTGGTCTTCTTTAAACATCCCTCGATGTACGGATAACGTCGCGCTTCCTCGATCAGCAATTTGCTTTTCACATTCTCTCTCATCCCAAAACTCTTTAACTTGCTCCATGCGTTCATCAAGTCGCTTCTGAAACTCTTCATTTTCAAGTTTTGCGCCTTTACGCTTTGCTTTATGGATAAACTTTTGAATCATAAATTCCCGGTATTCTTCGTAGCTTTTAAATGATATTACTCTCATACGATTACCCTCACATCTGTTCTACGATAATCATTCTCAATTGACTATCTACCCTTATATTACTGAATATAAGACATTTCTGTCAATCTTTTTCTCAATTAAAAAAGAAAAGGCACTTCGCCTTTTCTTTATGCAGCTTGCTTTTGCTTCTTTCTCTTGTACTTCCACATCATATAACGATAACGTATCGTACATCCGATGCAGTATCCCATTAAAGCTACACCTGCTGCAATAAGCACCATGATGCTAAAAGCCGCTGATACAACTGGTAGATTTACCATAAAAAACAACAGTGATAATCCTAAACAGCTAGTCGCAATCCACTGGTTGAAAAGCTGCTGATCGCGATCTTCTAACGGATAGAATGAAGCTTCTTTTCTAAGAAATTGTTTTCCCACCTTCATGATGGGATTTTGTTTTGTTAGGAGAGTAATGATCCCTACAATAAACGGAGCAAGCAGTACCCATGTTGTTGTAAAAAACGATAAAACGACGCTCGCTACAATAAAAGCTTGATTGAACTGAACAAGTGGTTTTGGAATCCCCATGACAAATAGCCCCCTCTTTATATCTCATTATACACAGTGTATTAGTAAGAATAAAGATGGAAGCTTTGGAAACTTATGAGTTTTTCAACTTTCTTAAACAAAGCTTTATGCATTCATTTGCCTCTTCGATAAACTTATCATTTCCTGCTTTCAAACGAATTTCAAGCGACTGTTGAAAATAATGATGGGCTTTTGAAAGATTTTGTTGATCTAATAAACATTTTCCGTACTGTTGATACAAGAAATCTGCATATGTATGTAGCGATGATTTTATGTGAAGCTGATTGAGGAGAGTTTCGAACGTTTCATTTGCTTTACACCAATTACTTTGCCAATGGAATGTTTGTCCTAAATAAATAGAACTTTTAAATACTTGCTCGTGTTCATGATACCTTTCATATAAATAAATGGATAGCTGCAAATGTCTTACGCTGCTTTCTAATGCGCCTACAATGCGTTCATATTTACCAATTATCCGGTACATGTCCGCAGCTATTCTCTCATCTTCCTCTGAGATTGCTTTCTTTTTTAAATAAGCAATCCCTTTTCGGATATCAGCTTCATTAAAAGGCACTTCGCGGAGCTTCTGGCTAAAACTATAATTCATATTAAAGGGAATACGCTTTATATCCATAAAGAACCCTTCCTTATATATCCATTTTATATAATTGTACCCTAAATTTGCAGTACATACAATATTTATGAAAGCCTCTTTCATCTGTGGAAAGAGGTTTTCATCACTATGCGTTTCGCTTCATATAATAAAATGGCTTTCCGCTAATGTAACGCGTACCCGTCACGTAAAAATCCATTTTTTCGTAGAGAGCACGAGCTCCTTCATTATCAAGCTCAACATTTAGGGTTAAAGGAAGCTTCCTACTTTCTGCTTCTTGAAAAGCACTCTGTAACAGCATAGATCCAATGCCTTTACCTTGATAACTTTCACCCACAACGATTGAATCAAGATAAAAGTCTCCTGCTTCTGTTTCCCTATCTGGAAGCCACTTGCTGTTTCCTGTTTTTTCACGAACATACGAAACCATTGGCTGATCGAAAGCTTCAATTTGTTCACCCTCATAGCAAATCATGACTCCCGCGATTTCCTCGTTAAGTTCAGCAACCGTAATATTTTTATAGCTATATCGGCTGCAGTCTGACTCCACATATGTTTATAACACGCGAAGAGCCTCGTCGTCCGCTGAACTAGCAGTATGGTCGCGGGCAATTTGACCAAGCATGCTATATAATAGCTCGCTTATAACGCCTGCTTCTTGTTTTTCTGCTTTTCTGATGTTCATACTATCAATACTCCTTTTTATCGTCTATTTCTACTTTACCACATCTGTGTAGTTTTGAAAGAAATATACATTTTATCGAAAAAACAGTATAATGAAATAAATAATAAAAAGGTGGTAGGTGCTCAGTTGATGCCAAGAAAACAAAAGCGTAAAAAGAAAACGTCACGTGATCGATATACCATTTTTGATTTTCTTTTTGATTTACTCTTGGAAGTTCCCCAGCTTTTACTTTGGCCAGTGCGATTCCTTATAAGAAACATAAAACATCTCTTTGATGCGTTTTAATAGGGAGTATTCATTATAGATTGATCATAGCCATGCTTGGAGTGAACCTCTTCCAAGCATGGCTACATTTTTTTACTACTCTTAGTTCAGTGGAAACTCATGCTTTGGTTTGCGCTTTGCCTTTTTTCTTACTTCTTTCCACCAATAGTATAAGGTGGTTCCAACAAAAATCCCTACCAGCATTTTTATCATAAACGGTGTCATCCTACACTCTCCTTTCTTCTTTTACAAACAGCGCTTGAATAAGTCGCTTTCTTTCAAAAAGTAATAGTGCTAGGCACATTAGCGTTAACACCGTGCTTAAATCTTGTACGCCGATATCAAAAAAGTAATTAACCATCATTACGTTTACAACGATTGGAAAATAACAGATTGCTCCAAACAACGCCGTGCGCGGGATCATAATGAGAATAGCCGCTACTACCTCTCCAATTCCAATTACGATTTCATATTCTTTGGAGTAACCAAAAAATCTCCAAGCCATAACAAACCCTTCACCATTTAGCGCAAGTGCTTCAGGCGTAGGCTCTCCAAACTGGCCGAATACAATCTTTACAGAGCCATAAATAAGAAACACAACCCCTAAAAAAATCCGAAACGTTGCTGGAATTGATTGACGAAAAACTGAAACCCATTTAGAACCTTTCATTTGCCCACTCCTTTACCTATTTTTCTGTTAAAAATCGACTTCTCTCTTCTGCAGTAGGCAGCCGACAAGCTCTTTTTTTCATAAACTTGTGCCGGTGTTTAGCTACGTAATCATACACTTTGTCTCGAATGCGTTTAGGCACAATAATAAAGACATATGCATATTTGACCGGCCCTGTGAGCTCTTTCACAATACGTAACATGGCCGTTGACTTTGTATAGATCAACTCGTTTTGAAATAAGACAATTGAGTTGTATTGTTGAGGGATTATGTGATTAGTTCGCAGTTTTTCACCCAAAGATGATTGTAGGGAAGCAAAACAAAACGTAACTGTTGGGTCATGGTTCATTATAAATAAAATTGTTTGATTACACATATGACAGTCTCCGTCAAAAAAAATGATATGCTTTTTCACTTCTATTGGTAAAACCTCCCTTCTTTTTCATTGTAATAGCTTATCGCATCTGTAACGATGTCATTACCTTACAGTTAGCTTACAGTTTTGTAAGTAAAGCCGTTTAAAGTGCGCAAACTACTATCATAAGAAGAATAAAAAGCAGGCATTTTTCCTACAATAGTTTTGTCTTTATTCAACTTTTTTAGCGACTTTAAAAACCGTTGTTTCCTTCTAAAAACGTTGCTGTAGACCCACTTGCTGCTAGCTTGTTACGATAAAATCATCTAACTGAAAGGAGTTTTTTATGAAACGCTCATCCTCAAACATTGCCTTTTTATCTGTCGCTAGCAACTCACTTGTTGTGCTACTAAAAGTTAGCGTAGGTATTCTGACCGGTTCTGTAGCCGTCTTATCAGAAGCCATTCATTCAGCACTTGATTTATTGGCCTCTTTTATCGCTTTCATTTCTGTTAAAGTATCTGGTAAGCCAGCAGATGACGATCATCCTTACGGTCATGGAAAAATCGAAAATATCTCAGGAACAATTGAGACGTTGCTTATTTACGTAGCAGGTATTTGGATTATTTATGAATGTGTACATAAGTTGATTTCACCTGAACCGATTAAACTTCCGCTTCTAGCTATTGGTGTTATGCTTCTGGGTGCTCTTATTAACTTTGTAGTTTCTAGAATTGTAAATAAGGAAGCAAATCGTATTAACTCTGTTGCAATGAAGTCAAATGCCTTTCACCTTCTTACAGATGTATACACATCGCTTGGTGTAGGACTTAGCTTAATATTAGTTGCCGTAACAGGTTGGACGTTTCTAGACCCTATTATCGGGATTGCCTTGGCGCTTTATATTATGATTGAAGCAACGAAGTTAATGAAAGAGGCCTTCCCTCCTCTGTTGGACGCTCGTTTAAACAAAAGTGAAGAAGAAGAGGTTTTCCAGGCTATTCGTACCTTTCAAAGTGAGTATATTGAAATTCAGTGTTTTAAAACACGAAGAGCAGGAGCCCACGAACATATTGATTTTCACCTCATCGTACCGCCAGAGAATAGCATCAAAAGCATTCACCACTTATGTGATCGCATTGAGGATAAAATTCTTGAAAAGTTTCCGAACGCTCACATTATGATTCACCCAGAGCCAGACGGTTTACAAGAAAGGTAAGCACGAAGCTAGCACATAACAAAATATTTTTTTCTCAAGAACGGATCATGACTTTTCTACAATAGTTAGCTTTTAAGAACAAGTTCGTCCCATTTCAATAGTTTTTCAACTTGTTTTTGAAACCAAAAATATCTCATCTCTTTAATATTGTTAACAAAAAAATAAGAATAATCTAACAAATATGCGTCTTTTATGCTACTATATAGTTTAATTATTTCTGAAAGAGGTGAACGTTTTGAATGACTTATTAACGTTTTTATTACTATCTTCTTTTGTTGTAATGAGTCCTGGTGTTGATACTGCGCTTATTACAAAACGCACCGTTAGTGAAGGGCAAGCCTCTGGTTATCGAATGGCTTTAGGGATTACTACGGGCTCATTAGTTCATACGTTTGCCGCAGCGTTTGGCCTTTCAGCCATTCTCATGCAGTCTGCTTTAGCATTTGAAATTGTAAAATACGTGGGAGCTATTTATTTGATTTACCTCGGCGTTTCTTCATTTATGACAAGAAAAAAACAAGAAACAGAAGAGAATTTAAAAGACCAAATAAAACCTGGTCAGTCTGCATTTAAGCAGGGATTGTTATCAAACGTATTAAACCCAAAAGTAGCGATGTTTTTTCTGACGTTTTTACCTCAATTCGTCACCCCAGATTCAAGCTCTATTCAGCAATTACTAATGATGGGTGTTATATATACGTTTCTATCTATTTCTTGGTTTTTTGTTTATGTCTTTTTCATTAACTATTTGCGAAGCTGGCTGTTATCGGCCAAGGTTCAGCGCGCAATGGATAGGGCAACTGGCTTAGTACTGATTGGCTTTGGAGTTAAGCTTGCGTTTTCAAAACAAAATTAATTCAAAAGAGTTTGGGACATAACAAAATGATTGCTTCTAAGAGACGAACAATAGCTGTTCCAATCTTTTTGGTTTGTCTGAACACGTTCGTTCCATTGCGCTACGGCCACTCGCTTTCCGCGGGGAGGAACCTGAGCTTCCTCGCTGCGCTGCGGGATCTCAGTTTTCCCTCTCTTTCCCGCAGGAGTCGAGTGTCCTACGCTCCATTCCACCCTATTTCCAACATTGTTTTCACAATCAACAAAAAACCTGAACGATTAAAAGTGAGAAACTCTCAATCGTTCAGGTTTATCATTGGCTGAATTACTTATGTCCCAGCCTCTTTTTATTTATCCCATAATGAAGCGAACTGCGGCCATTAAGGCTACTCCGCTTAAAACCGTAACGGATAAGCTCTTGCTTCGAATCGCAATGAAAATTGTTGGGATAATTACAATGATAACTTCCCAGTTCACTTGAAGAGCATTTTCTGTTTGTACGGTGAAGTTTTCTACTACCAAAGCGGTTAAGATACAAACGGGAATATATGAAAGCCACTTAAGAACCGGTTCTGGCAGCGTCATGTTTCGAACAATTGCAAATGGTACAACCCTTGGAATAAACGTTACAAGTGCACACCCTAAAATAATGAGCAGTGTTGATAGATCTAAACTCATTTTTCAGTCATCACTCCAATCGTTGCAACAATGATAGTTGACACAATAACGGCTACGTGCGAAGGCATAAAAAACGATAGCGTAATCATCGCAATAGTCATGTATGCAGTTAAAGTAAGAGAATGTCTAAGCTTTTTGGGAGCAAGACTTTGCAGCTGTAGAACAAGAAGCGCGACAAACATAGCGATTAAAGCAAAATCAAGACCTAAAGCTTCAGGATCTACAATCACGTTTCCAAATAACGCTCCCACAACGCAGGCACAAATCCATGAAAAGTAAGCCGTAATGTTTAAGCCATTCATCCAGCGATCCGTTATATGTTCACCTTTTGCGATTTTATTAGCAGCAACACCAAATGATTCGTCCGTAATAAGAGCTCCAATGCCTATATTCTTTACCAACGAATAGCGCGTAAAGTGTGGAGCAAGAGTTGCACATAATAAAAGATGCCTTAAGTTTACAATAAAAATGGTTAAAATAATGGCTGAAGCCGGACTATCAGCGACAAGCAACGCACAAAAAATAAACTGAGCCGCTCCTGCATAAACAAATATGGCTAATAGCGCTACTTCTAAAACACTAAGCTTTGAAGCTACTCCTACTACTCCACAAGCAATACCAATACTTATGTATCCTAATAGCGTGGGAACACAGTCTTTCACTCCTTGTGAAAAGGTTGGGATAGCACTTTCTCTTTCAACAAACGCTTTTTCAGTGATCACGTAACCCCCTCCTCTGTTCATTATATTATACAACCAACTGTTATAACAAACAACTGTATGTTATACTGTTTATATAAAAATGTTAAAGGAGATCTATTATGGACCATATCCAGCAAACAATTGCGGCTAACTTAATTAGCATTCGAAAAAAAAGAAACTTATCTCTCACGCAAGTTTCTGAGCTAACGGGTGTCAGTAAAGCAATGCTCGCGCAAATTGAAAATGGAAAATCCAGCCCAACTGTTACGACGCTATGGAAGATTGCCAATGGCCTTCAAGTATCCTTTTCATCGTTTATCCAAGAGCAAAAAGCACAGGTGAAAAAAATTCAGCTAAACGATCTTAAACCTATTACAGACAATGAAGGCAGCTACGTTGTCTTTCCATTTTTTCCTTACCATCCTGAAAAAAAGTTTGAAGTATATATCGTTACGCTTGCCCCTGGGTGTACGCACGGAGCAAAATCTCACCTTGGAGAAGAATACTTGCTGGTAAAAGACGGTGATTTGTCTGTTATAGTAGACGGTGAAGAACATGAGCTAACATCTGGAGATGCGCTTCAGTTTCCAGGCTCGTCACCTCATAGCTATATAAATCGAACAGAAAAAGAAGCGAGCTTTTTCTTGTTGATGTACTACCCAGAACCGCAATAAAAGGAGCCTTAATAGATTAGAGCTCCTTTTATTTAAACTATAAGAGATGAACCTTGAATAATAATTACTGTCATTCCCACATCACTTCCTGACGTGTGCCACTCGTCTTTTTCCCACAATGCTGCTTGTCCTTTTTTGACTTGTACCTGGACTTCATCATCACTTGTTACCCAACCTTCACCCTCAATTACCAAGAACAGTTGTTTACTTGGCGCCTCATGATGACCTGTAATTCCTCCCGGTTCAATATACATAATTCCTATAGAAGCTTCTTTTAGATTCGCTATCTTCAAATAGCTTGATAGCTCAGAGTTATATCGTGTAACTGGAACCGCCTGCTGCTGTTGAAATGAAATAATCTTCAAGTAATCTTCACCTCTTCATACACTCTAGTTAACATAATAATATTATTATCTATATAAAAAGCAGTGTATCTTTTCAAATGATACACTGCTTAAAAAATGGATACGAGTTCTTTTGTATAGGGATTTCTTTGAGCGTGAAATAACTCTTCAGTCCGAAACATATCCACAACCTCACCTTGTTTCATTACCATAATGCGTTGACTCAGCTCTTTAACTGCTGTAAGGTCGTGTGAAATAAACAAGTAGGATAAATCTAGTTGGTCGCGAAGATCTTCCAGCAAATGCAAAATGCTTCGCTGTGAAATAACATCGAGGCTTGCCGTTGGTTCATCTAGTATAACAAGTTCAGGTTCAATGCTAATTGCGCGAGCAAGCGTCACGCGCTGCTTTTGTCCTCCGCTTAGTTCGTGAGGGTATCTTTCAGCAATACTTGCAGGCAACCCAACCATATTGAGCAGTTCTGACACAAACTGTTCTTTTGATGAAAATGAAAAATAGCGCAGACTTAACTGCTTTCTGTACTGTAAATAAGGGTCTAAAAGGGAAGCTTTTATTTTAAGTTTAGGATTTAATGCAGCCGTTGGGTTTTGAAACACAATTTGAAAGCCTTTGCGAATTGGCATTAGCTTACGACTACTCAGGCTTTGAATTTCTTGATTTCTGAATAGAATTTTACCGCTATTCACTTGTTCTAAACGCATCAAACAGCGTGAAAGCGTACTTTTCCCACACCCACTCTCACCTACAAGCCCCAAGCACTCTCCTTTTTTCAAATCGAACGAAACGTTCTTTAAGACCTGTTGACCACCATACGTTTTAGTAAGGTTTTGAACCGACAATAAACTCATCTTATAATACTCCTTCTTTAACCGCTAACTCGCTTGCTTTTAATACCGGTGCCGCTGCGATTAGCTGCTTTGTGTATTCATGCTGAGGGTTCGTGAGTACTTTTGTTTTATCACCACATTCTACAATTTTGCCTTCCTTCATAACAGCTAAGCGGTCCGCATATTTTCTAACGTGTCGCCAGTCATGCGTAATAAATAAAATTGTACAGCCTGTTTCTTGTTGTTTTTCTTTTAATACTTGTAAAATCCGATGAGCTGATATACTATCAAGCGCTGTTGTAATTTCATCGGCAATAACGAGCTCAGGTGATAATAAAAGGGATAATGCAATCGAGGTGCGCTGAAGCTGCCCACCGCTCAGCTGAAAGGGATAGCGTTTGTAGAATTTTTCATCTAACCCTACAGATTCTAAAGCTTGAATTGCATTATCTTTTCTAACTATTCTATCATTTACGCCATGCACTTTTTGATACTCTTGAAAATGCTGGCCAATCGTTCGAAATGGTGTAAATGACCCTTGGTAATCCTGAAAAATATACGCAATTTTTTGGCCTCGGATTCTTTTTAGGTCGCTGCGCCTCAATGAAAGCGTATTTTCTCCGTTGAAATTAATTTTGCCTTCAGCTGTTAAGTTAGGTGACAGCATTTGACCAATCGTTTGCGATAAAACACTTTTCCCGCTGCCACTTTGACCTACAAGCGCATACCACTCACCTTTTTCAAGCTGTAGTGATACGTTATCAAGAATGTTTTTTTCTTTACTTCTTACCGAGAGCTTTTCAATCGACAAAATCATTTTTACACTTCCTTTTTTACATCAAATTGATCGCGTAAATAGTCACCGATAATGTTGGTGACTAGTACTACCCCTACAATTGCTAAGCCAGGATAAATCATCAGCTCAGGATTAGATTGAAAATACGGACGTGAGTCATTCAGCATAGCTCCCCACTCTGGTACAGGAGGCTGTGCACCTAATCCAATATAAGATAGAGACGAAATTAAAAGAATAATTTTCCCCAAGTCTAAGCTTGCCATGACAAGAACATAACCAATGATATGTGGTGCTAAGTGCTTTTTCATAATTTGTAAAGCAGACAGTCCGTTTGTACGAGCGACTAATACGTATTCTTTTTGTGACTCAGATAACACGGTGCTTCGAACAAGTCGCGCGTAGTTTACCCATTTGACCATCACAATTGCAAGTACAAGATTGCCAATTCCAGGGCCTAATAGCCCGCTTAGTACAATAGCTACCACCGTATCAGGAAACGCTAAAAAGCTGTCTGCAATTCTCATAAACAATCGGTCTACTACACCGCGTTTGTAGCCTGAAATCAGACCAATTGGAATCCCTACGAGCAAAGCTACGCCTAAGGCAAGTGCACTAAAGCCAATGGTTTGCTGTGCACCGAGCAACAAGCGCGTTAAGATATCTCGCCCTAAATGATCGGTCCCCAAAGGATGTGCCATGCTCATGCCTTCAAGTCGTTTCTCTAAGTTCGTAAGAGTTGGATCATATTTTAAGTAGAAAAAGGTATAGATAGATGCTGCAACAACAATAAGAAAGAGAAAGGCGAGCGGTATAATGATTTTACGCTGTTTTTTCATAGCCGGCAGATACACTGAGGACTCTTTCATCACTTACTCTCCTTTTCTTTGTATTTCATTTCAGGGTTTAAATAACGATATGATAGGTCTACACATGTATTCACAATAAATACAATGCCCCCCATTACGAGTATGTAGCCTTGAATAAGTGGATAGTCACGCTGACGAATCGCATCGACAATGAGCTTGCCTATTCCAGGGTATGCAAACAGCACCTCTATAACAACGACCCCGCCTATCAAACTACCTAAGCTCACGCCAAACACCGTGATCACCGGTGGAATACTGTGGCGAAAAGCATGCATTAAAAAGACTCTCCCTTCTGATAACCCACGCGCTCGTGCTGCACGAATAAACTCTTGGGTATAAGAGTCTAGTAAACTTGAACGAAGCAAGCGAACATATACGCTTGAAATTGCTAAACCCAACGTAATAGAAGGTAGAACAAGCGACAGTATTCCGTCTCTCCCCATCGTAGGGAACCAATTTAAGCGAACGCCAAATAAATCAATGAAAATAAGTCCCAACCAAAAGCTTGGAACAGCAGCTCCAATAATTGAAAGCGTTCGGCTTATTTTATCTATCCAACTGTCTCTGTAAAGTGCAGATAGCGAGCCCAGCGGAATTGCAACAATAAGCATTACTACAATTGCGCCGATTGCTAGCTCTAATGTAGCAGGCAGAGCAGCCATAATTGTACTCATAACGTCTTGTCCCGTTACGAACGACTGCCCAAAATCCATCTGAACAAATTTCTCTAACCATAGTCCGTACTGCACAAGAACAGGCTCATTAAATCCCATTTCTTCACGAAGTGCTTCTACTTGCTCTTGGCTGACTGAGAGCTCATCAACGTTCAAAATGGTTAGCACGGGATCTCCCGGTGCTAACCGAATAAAGATAAAACTGACAAAGGTTATAAACAATATAAAAAATAGAACTTCCGAAAACTTTCGGAAAAGGATTTTAATCATTCTTTCACATCCAGCTTATTTGTAGTCATGTAGTATTCGCTCTTAGTCGTAAACCAGTTTTCCACTTTATCTTTGTTGTAAGCAACGATTGTTGATGGATGTAACACAAACGAGTTAATAACATTTTCATCGACATAATCAGCTGCTTTCCGTCTTTTTGCATCTTGCCATCTTTTAACGTATATCCTGCTTTTTCTAGATGTTTAACTGCTTCATCTGAACCTGTTTCACGCTTATCATACGTTGGTGCAAAAGCTAACGAAGGTAAGAACGGACCTCTTGCTGTCTCAGCATGACCTAATAGAATTTCATCGACAATCTTCTGGCGATCAATTAATGCATCAAGCGCTTTTCTTACATTGATATCTTTCATTTCTTCTCTTTGCATATTCATTGTAAGTTGATGCACGCGGAACGTTGCCGTTGATTCAACCTTCATTTTTGAATCTTCTTTAAGTGAATCTAAACTTTCTACCTCTGGACGATACACAATGTCTGTTTGTCCAGACTTCAATGCTAAGGTACGCGCATTTGCATCTTCGTTAAACGCAAACGTCACAGAATCAAGCTTTGAAGTACCATCCCAATAATCATCAAAGCGCTCAAGCTCTAGTTTGCTTCCTGGTGTAAACGACGCAAGCTTAAAGGGACCTGTACCAACTGGTTTATTCACAAAGTCTTCTTCAGATACGTCAATAATAGCGACGTTTGGATTCACAAGCTCTGATATAAACTCTGGAAACGGCTCTGTTGTTTTAATAGTAAGCGTAAAACCATCAGCACTAATTGTATCAATTTTCAGTGCATTTTGAATAGCCACATTTTCTTTCAACGCTCGTTCTAACGATTTTTTTACAGATTCAGCATCCATCTGCTTTCCATTTTGAAACTTTACATCTTCACGAAGCTTAATTGTCCAGTTTTGACCATCTTCTCCGTCCCAGCTCTCTGCTAGCCATGGCTCAATGCTTAGATTTTCTTCATCAAGTCGAATAAGTGTTTCCGTAATTCCTGCTCGCAGTGGCACATAGCTAGAATCAACGTGTGGATCTAATGAATTTGTAGAGAAGTTATACAAAAAGTGAATAGTTTGAAACATTAAATTTTATTACATAATAAAAAACCGCTATGCGTATCAATCTCCTTAACGCATAGCGGTTTTTTTATCTTATTCTTGAATCTCCTGTTTCCACTGACCATAACCACCTGTTAAATTGTAAACCTCCGTTATTCCTTTGGATTGAAGGAGGCTGATCGCAATCGCAGAACGAACTCCTGAACCACACTGAACAATTAGCGGACGGTGAGCTGGCACCTCATCAATTCGATCTAACAAGGTTCCAAGCATAATGTGAGTGGCACCTTCAATGTGACCTGCTTTCCACTCTTCTAAGCTTCGAACATCTAGTACCTGTGCTTTGTTTTGATCAAGCATGTTTTTTGCTTGGTGTGGCGTAATACTTTCATAAGACTGTGTCGTAGAAGCTTCTACTACTGCTTTGTTTGCATCGTAGTAGCCAACCAGCTGATCAATCCCAACAGAATGTAACACTTTTTCAATTTCACCAATCTGTTCATCCGCTGTTAGGACATATAATGGACGATCATAATTCACAATCCAGCCGGTCCAATTTGCAAATGAGTTGTTAAAGGGAATATTAATCGTTCCCTCTATATGATTTTCAGCAAATTCCGCTGCGCTTCTTGTATCAATTACCTGATAACCTGCTTGAATTTGCTTTTCTACTTCGATTACGTCTGCTAACTTGTTAACCTTTGGAAGCTTTGATAAGCTGTTTGGTCCTACTTTATTCACCTTTTTCATCACTGCAAAATATTTCGGTGGCTCTGGCTGTCCATCTAACAAAGCATTTACAAACGCTTCTTTTTCCGTATGCTGAAGCGCCCAGTTAAAGCGTTTCTCATACCCTACAGTTGAAGAAGGCACGGCACCAAGGGCTTTTCCGCATGCGCTTCCTGCTCCGTGTCCCGGCCAAACCTGCATAAAATCAGGCAGCTCTTTGAACTTTTGAAGCGATTCAAACAATTGATATCCGCCTGACTGTGCTGTTCCCTGTGCACCCGCTGCTTTTTCTAATAAGTCTGGGCGACCAACATCTCCAACAAATACAAAGTCTCCTGTAAAAATCCCCATTGGTTCATCTGCTTTAGCACCGCCGTCCGTTAACGTAAACGAAATGCTTTCCGGCGTGTGACCAGGCGTATGCACTACACCGAATGTTAGATTCCCAATCTTAAACTGGTCCCCACCTTTTAGCAATTTATGAGGTAAGTGATCAATGTTTTGATACTTCCAATCTGCATCTCCCTCGTCTGATACATATAACGTAGCCCCTACTCTTTCAGCTAACTCGCGACCTCCAGACACAAAGTCAGCGTGAATATGGGTTTCTAAAGCACCAATGATTTTCATTCCATTTTTTTCTGCTTCTTGAATGTATGGTTCAATATTTCGAGCAGGATCTACAACAACAGCTTCTTTTGCAGCTTGACACCCTACCAGATAAGAAGCTTGTGCTAATTTTTCATCATAAAAGTATTTAAGTAACATATTCATTCTCCTTTTTCTTCATATTGATATCCTTAATCCATCCCTACTTTACCCTGGTAGGTATATAAGGATACAAATTAAACTCACACTCCACAACCAACTAGTTCTTTTTCTGTTTTGCATGGACAAGTCGCTAACTGATAGCTTGACACAATATATCCTTTCTGACGTAAAAAGCGAATTCCTAAATGTAGCTCTATTTTATCTTCTGCGATGATGTGAATTTGTTGATTCGGTATTTCAGAATAAAAGCGTTTTAAATACGCATAGGGAATGTTTATAACGTTCCTATATTCACTTTCGCTTCTTTCGTTGTAATGACGAATATCAACAAGTAGCCGGTCATCTTTTAGCTCATTAGGGTCATTAACACATTGCACACCCTTAACGGGATAATTGCGTTTATATGCTAAAGCACCTAGCATTATAACGAGAAAACTTCCTATAAAGTAGCTCATTAACTCACCGCCTCTTTAAAGAAATTCAATTAATTTATAGTTACACTATATACCCCTATAGGTATTTAGTCAAGTGTTAGAAATACAGATTATTTTCTATTGTTTACGTTTCCCTACCTATCTTAAGTTAAACTGTATTTTTTGCTAACTTCGCTTATTCAATTTTACCTTTTAGCACACACTAAAGAGAGCTATTGCATGCTTGTTTTTACCATATCTGATATGATGTTAACGACTCTTAAGATTTAATATAGAAAGGATTGCTTTTATTGGTATTTTTAGCTTTTGGTATTTCAGCTTCTATTACGATATTCCTAGCCATTCGGCTATCTATTTATGCAGATACTATTGAGCGGAAATCTGCTTTAAGCGGTATATTGATTGCTCTTTTATTAGGAGGCGCCACATCATTACCTGAGATTACAACAAGCGTCACGTCCATCATTATTTCAAACCCCGATTTAGCTGTAGGAAATGTTCTTGGAAGCAACTTATTTAACGTAATGATTTTAGCTACGTTAGATTTATTTTTTCGAAAGCACAAAATTATGATCTATGCTAGCAAAGAAAATCGATATACTTCTTTGTTAACCATTTTTCTCTCTTTTTTAGTTGCAGCTTCTTTATTCTTTAACATCCCTTACCATATCTTTGGGATTGGAATTGATACTGTTATTTTAATCATTGTCTATTTTATAGGCGTAAAAATCATTTCTACCTATGCAGCAGAGCATGTTGAAGAAGAGGAAAAACAAGAAGAGAACCTTCAAGATAGAGGACCAACTTTAAAAAGAGCCGTTGTTGGTTTTTCTATAGCAGCAGTGTTTATTATGGTATTTGGAAGTATTTTAACCATCTCAGGTGATCGTATCGCTGTTATTACAGGTTTAGGAGCTTCCTTTGTTGGTTCGTTTTTAGTCGCAGCCAGCACGTCACTTCCTGAAGCAGTCTCTGTTGTTATCGCCATTCGTTTAAAAAATTATAAGTTAGCGATTGGTGGGATTGTCGGAAGTAACTTATTCAACTTATTGATTTTAGCAGGAACAGACGTCTTTTATCGCAAAGGGGCACTGTTAAGCGCAGCCAGCGGCAGTCACTTATATACAATTGTTGCGTCAATGATACTCATCTCCATTAGCCTATTTTCAATGTCACGAAAGAACATCACATCTTCATGGTTTTATGTTGTACCATCAATTTTAATTATTGCTTGTTACTTTATAGCAAGCTATATCATCTACTTAAATTCAGCTGCATAAAAGCCGCATGCATATGCATACGGCTTTTGCATTTTTCATCCTATTACTTTGTTAATAGCGCTTACGCAGCTGTCAATAGCTTCGTCTAGCTCCTCTTCATCAATAGTTAAAGGGGGGTTAAAGTATAGAACGTCTCCTAGTGGACGGAGGATGAGCCCCTTCTTCAACGCTGCTTTGTAAATCTGATAACCAACTCGATTCTCTGAGCTAAATGGTTCTTTCGTTTCTTTATTTTTGACAAGCTCAACAGCGTTTATTAATCCTATGTTGCGAATTTCACCAACATGAGGATGATGCAGTAACGCTTCGTTTATTCTTCTATTTAAATAAGCTGCTCGCACGGTTGCTTTTTCTAAAACGTGGTCGTGCTTCAAAATATTCACTACCGCTAAAGCTGCAGAGCACGCTAATGGGTTACCACTATACGTATGGCTATGCATAAAGGCTTTTCCTTCTTTATATTCTGCGTAAAATGCTTCATAAATTTGATTATTCGTAATCGTAATTGCCATCGGCATATAGCCTCCAGTGAGTCCTTTTGAAACACACATAATATCCGGTGTAATCTCCGCGTGATCGCATGCAAACATCTTACCTGTTCTTCCAAAGCCAGTTGCAATTTCATCGGCAATTAACAGTACACCATACTCATCGCATAAGGCTCTTAGCTTTTGAAGGTAGCGAGATGGATACATTCTCATTCCCGCTGCTCCTTGTAAAATAGGCTCGACAATCATCGCACACGTTTCATGACCATGCTTTTCAAATGCTTTCTCTGCCTGTACGAAGCACTCCACCTGACAGGAATCTCTTGTTTTCCCGTAAGGACATCGATAGCAATCCGGCGCATCAATTCGAATTGTATCCATCAGCATTGGATTATAGATTTGCGCATACAAATCTAGGCTTCCCACCGATAAAGCGCCAATCGTTTCACCATGATAGCCATCTGTAAAGCACATAAACCTCGTTTTTTCTTTATGACCGGTTTGATATTGGTACTGAAACGCCATTTTTAACGCGCATTCTACAGCTGCTGAACCGTTATCGGAAAAATTAAATTTGCTTAGCCCTTTAGGAATAATTTCCATTAACGCTTCGCATAGTTTAATTGCAGGCTCATGCGTAAAGTTGGCAAAAATCACGTGCTCGAGTTGATCGAGTTGATCTTTGATTTTATCGTTAATGACGGGGTTACAGTGGCCAAGAAGGTTACACCACCATGAACTCACAATGTCTAAATAAGAGTTCCCTTCTTTATCATATAAATACACGCCGTCTCCTCTTTCGATGACAATGGGCTTAAGCTCTTCATAGTCTTTCATTTGTGAGCACGGGTGCCAAATATATTTTAAGTCTTTTTCTACTAAGTTCATGTTTTCAATGCTTTTCATTATGCAAACAGCTCCGCTACTTTTTCTGCTTCCATTGCAAGCTCTGTATCATTTTCCTTCACCAAACCAATTACTGAAACTCCAGTTAGCACTTCGACCATTTTTTGATTGTCTTCTTCCATAACGTCGCCTTCGCGTGAACGGTTAAAAATAATTCCTTTCACCTGAATATTGCGTGCTCTTAAATATTCAATTGTCAACACCGTCGCATTGATGGTTCCAAGCCCCGCATCCGCAATAACAATCGTAGATAAGTTCAGCTCTTTTACAATATCTTCTAGTAAAATATGCTGCTGATCATCCCAACGAATCGGACAAAGAATTCCTCCGCTTCCTTCAACCACTACATAATCATACTTCTCCTTAGCCTTTTGGTAGTCTTTCTTAATAATGTTGAGATCGACAGGATTTCCTTCAAGGTTGGCTGCCAAATGCGGTGATACGGCGTGTTTATAAATATAAGACACCGTATTTTCTGGCTTCTCACGAATTCCTGCGGTTTCAAGCACATGCTTAGCATCTCCTGGAATTAATTGTTCACATTCTACTTCCGCTCCGCTAAGCGCAGGTTTATAATAACCACAGTCATAGCCGTGTTCTCGAAGCTTTTTCACAAGTAAACCCGTCACGTATGTTTTTCCTACATCTGTTCCTGTCCCAGTAATAAATAAGCCTTTTCCCATCTTTGTTTCTACCTCCTATACATTACCGATGTATTTTTTTATTAATTTAGCTGCTTCTGACAGCTCTTTCTTTGAATGATCAGCCATCAGTGACACTCGAAGACGTGCGCTCCCTTTGGCAACGGTTGGATAGCGAATGGCTGAAATAAAATAGCCATGATCAAAAAGCTTTGCTGATGCATCCAGTGCTGCTTGTTCACTTCCAACAACGATTGGAAAAATAGATGAATTTGAACGTGCAGAGATTCCATGAGCCTGCAAGCATTCATTAAAGTAAGCAATATTCTCTTGAAGCTTTGTAACTTGTGTATCATCATTCATGATTAACCTCAGTGCTTCTATAGCCGACGCACTGGTTACGGGAGATAGCGAAGTGGAAAAGATAAAACTGCGCGCTTTGTTTTTCAAGTATTCAATAAGCAGCTTATCTCCACACACAAACCCACCTTCTCCACCGAGCGCTTTACTCAGCGTTCCCATAATAATGTCAGGCTTTTGTGTCAGCTGAAAATACTTACAAACTCCTCGACCACGTTCTCCAAGGACGCCTGTTGAATGTGCTTCATCTATCATTGAAAACAAGCCATACTGATTCGCTAAGCGCATCAGCTCAGGAAGGTTCACAACATCTCCATCCATACTGAAAACAGCATCGCTCACAATTAAGCCATTTTCACAAGAGTGAGCTAAAATTTTTTCTTCTAAATCGTTCATGTCATTATGCTTGTACACAACGGTTTTCGCTTTACTGAGCCGGCATCCATCAATAATGCTTGCGTGGTTTAGCTCATCGCTAAAAATCACGTCTCCTTCAGAAAGAAGCGATGAAATAACACCAACGTTGGCCATGTATCCCGTGTTAAACACAAGAGCTGCTTCCGTCTCTTTAAACTCGGCAATCATTTCTTCCAATAACCGATGAAGAGTTGTCGTACCCGTTGTTAACCTCGAACCTCCTGAGCCAATACCATATGCTTCTCCCATTTGAAGCGCATAACTCTTTACGCCTGGATGATTACATAAATTTAAGTAGCTGTTTGACGCAAGCATCACGTACTCTCTGTCGTGCATTTTCACATGCGCCTCTTGAGCTGTTTGAATTTCGTTGAATGATCGATAAAGATGATTTTCTTGTAAAGAGGCTAAGTCGCTTTTTATCTTTCTCCATTTATCTTGCTGTTTTGCTTCGTTTAATCTTTTTGATAGGCCTAAATCTACAACTATTTTTTGCTTTTCTAAATACGCAATCGTTTCGTTCACGCCGCTCTCAGAATGACGATATAAAAAGATGCGCCCGCCCAAGTGACTTCCTTTTTGTTTTAGCTTTGTAATTCGAACATAACCGAACTCTTTAGAGGCGACGTAGCCAGTTACGTAATCAGGATCATCCGAGATACAAATTTCACCAATAACATTTGGCGCATAGGCTACTTTTGTCGCTAATACAAGCGCTTCTTGGAAATGATTTTTCTTTGTGAGGTCTTCTTGAAAGTGACTGCGGTTCGCATCCATATACGTTGCTCGAATCCCTCGTTCTTGATCTGGCTCTAGACGTTTCATTGTATCAACGTCTAGTAAGATTGCGCCGCGCATAGAAGAACACGAGCTCAGCATCTCAATGATTTCTTCAGCCTGTTGTAAACCTAATTGTAAAAGCAGCTTTTTTACTTCTTCTATTCCTTCATAATGATTAGCCACTTCTACAGTTTTAACAGGTAACGCTTCTAAACGTTGAATATCGCTAAGCTGTACGGGCTCGACTTTCATCGTAATTTCATCTGCTGCTCCTTTGGAATGATGGAGAGCTCTATGTAGTAAAGCATTGGTATACGTATGTAATTCATGTTTATTCACAATCTTCTCCGCTCCGGAAAGATGACCGGTATTGCTATTGGAAGCTCTCATTTTTAAGCTAAATAGATTCATATTTTCTGGCTTCTCCTTTCTTCTCATCATCCACAACAAACTCTTGAAAGATTGTTGATTTCATATTTCTTTTTATAATGGGATACATAATACCTGATGAAATGGCTGTAAAAACCATCCCTGGCAAAGCAGCAAGCAGCAAAACCGTCACATCAACGTCCATAATTGCCGCTAATACGTAGCGTGCAGCGATTGTCCCTAAAGGTCCAGCTACCATAACAACGACTAAAGCCGTACCAAATAAGCCAATGATTCCTCCAGCTACTAACCGAAAGATCATGGCAACTAAAACATGAATAAGCGTATGGGTTCCTAATAGTAGACTAATAATACTTGCTACAATGCCTGCACAAAAATAACGTTTAAACCCAAACGTAGCCGCAATGACGATAGCAATGGGAGCCGAAAGCTGAAACTCTGTTCCAACGAAAGGTGACGGAATTTTAAACATTCCGCTCACCGCAATTAATACGGCAAGCATCGCCATCAGCGTCATTTCTTTTGTTTTACTCGTCTTCAATGCCTCATCTCCTTTCCAAGATTATGAAAATAGTTTATAACAATCCACCATTTATGTAAACTGAAAATAAAAATAGGTTAACATATAATTTAAAGAAAAACAGGTGACATAGCACCTGCTTTTCTTTAAATAGTTATTTTCTTTACACCCAGCCCATTAGCTTAGCCGTTTGAAATACAGTACGACTTATCTTTATGTGTAAAAGTTCCCTCTGCCATTGAAACGGTTTTCCCAGTCCAGTTCCCCGTATGCTGTCTTAATCCTGTCAATGCGTTAAATAGCGTGCTTTTTCCGGTGTTTGAGTTTCCTGCTAAAGCAATACGATATAAGCTACCCATGATGAACTAAATCCCCCTCAATTAATCTACTTTCTTCTCTTCTAAGCGCAATGGTGGTTTGACTAACGCGAAACGCAATCGGATCTCCAAGCGGACTTTTTTTGACCACTTCTACGAAGGCACCTGGTACAAAATCTAAATCCAACAGCCTTCTCCTCATCGTTCCTTCTAATAACAAAGAAGTAATTTTTATCACGTCTCCTTTTAACCCTTGGCTCAACAAATTTTTTTTTAGATTCACACATATATATTTCCCCTTGTCTAATATTTTTCCCTAACGCAAATTCAGTGCTATACTATGACCCTATTCGAAAATTGTCAAATGTATTGTCTTTTTTATAAAATAAAAAACAGCCTACTTATTGGCTGCTTTAAATGATTTTATCATTATCCACTATTACCGCTTGTACATCTTGTAAATTCTACTTAGCTTTTCATCCAATAATTCAAAACGAACAAATCGATCAGCTCGCACATACTCTTTTCCATTAATCATCAAAAGTAAAATTGGGGCTGCTAAAATCAAAAAGCGTTCTGCTACTACTTCCACCTGTGTCGCGTCAACACGACCTAAATTAATTTGCGGATAGTGTTCCAATACCTCTCTTAGCTTTGGAAATATCGCATGACACGTACTACATTCTGGTGTAAATACGTACAAAAAGCTTAGTTCATTGCTAGTGATAAACTCGTCTACCATTTCAATAGTGGTTAATTCCGTTACCTGCTTCATCTCACTGCTCTCCTATTTTCTCTGACTTAACAATAAAGTGAACATACGTATAGTAGTCAAAACACTAATACAGTGTCAACTTAATTTATTTTATTATCAACATGATGTTTTCTTCTCAAAATTAAACTCCCCTAATGTTAATTAGAATTACTAATCACGAAATCAAAGGATGAAATGGCTAAAAAAGTATTTTAGAAATTAGGTATTACCTATAAAAATCAGAATTCATCGTACGTTTGAGGATCGTTTGTAGCGTAATACTCTTTCGCACCAAAGCTTAGTCCATCTTCTTGTTTGTTTAATGTTTGTGACAGTACCGTAACGTCAGCCTCCATAGCGCTTGCGATTTTAACAGCCATATGACCTAAGCCACCCATTCCTACGGTAAGAGATGGGTGGTGCTATTTAGCTAATAAATCAAATATAGTTAGTTTTGTTGTTATTTAAAGGCTGATTGATATGCAAAATTATTTTAGGAAGTGGAATTTTATTCTATCCCACTTCCATTTCATTACTGATAATGAGCATTTTCCGATACAAATATTTCCATTCGATTAGAAATGATAGGTACCCTATGCCACTTGGAGCTCATTTTTAATTTGCTCAAGTGACGTTCCATTTGTGGTTTCACGATACACAAACTCAATGATACTGCCGATTTTTTGTTTTCTTATGCACTGAACGGCTAGGTTAAAGGCAGCCTTTCTAAGGTACATCGCAAAAACATAGGTGAACTGGACAATGGTCCAAAAACGCTTAATCGCTCGTTCACTCCGGACTTGATAACCGTTAAAGCCAACCATGCCTTTGACCTGTTTAAAGTAGGTCTCGATGCTCCAGCGTTGACTGTAATAC
>NZ_KQ758643.1:0-61431 GCF_001457055.1 Priestia veravalensis
GCAAAAGAGCTAAATGGGTATCGATATGCCCGGTATCGAGGGCTGAAGTCTGTCCAGATGCAGGCGTATCTGACGGCAGCTTGTCAAAACATGAAAAAAATCGCCCATTACCTGACCAAAACAGGTCAGGTAATGGGCGATTTTTATGGAAAACGACGATTTGTTTGTGAAATGTTTACTTGTTTCACTATAAAAAATGAAAAGAGCCTCAGATTGACGAGAACCTTACAGGTTTCTCGTCAATCTGGAAAGCCTTCATGTTATACATGAAGGCTTTTATATTATATCTAATGTTCTATTTAACCATTAACAAGGCGTTGAGCTTCACGAAGTTGGAAAGTACGAACTTTACGAGGTAAGAAACGGCGAATTTCATCTTCGTTATATCCAACTTGAAGACGCTTTTCATCAATGATGATTGGGCGACGTAATAAGCCTGGATTTTGTTGAATTAATTCATATAAATCTTGAAGAGGCATTGCGTCTACTTGAACATCTAATTTTTGGAATGTCTTAGAACGCGTTGAAATAATTTCATCTGTTCCATCTTCAGTCATTCGTAAAATTTGTTTAATTTCATCAATTGATAAAGGCTCTGAAAAGATATTTCGTTCTACATATGCAATTTCATTTTCTTCTAACCATGCTTTCGCTTTTCGACAAGACGTACAACTTGGTGATGTATATAATGTAACCATTTAATCCTTCACTCCTTCTATCATAATCGGTCATAATGGGCAAAAAATCTTAGCCATAAGTTATTTTTCTTTATACTAACATCGTGCTGTTTTTATGAAAAGTTAACGATTGTAAATAGTTAATGACTGATAATGAAAATCGATATTATTTTATAATTACTTTAAATAAGATAATATCTATTTTGCATTATACTACAATTTTTATTGAAATGGTATCCTTATTTTATTGTGCAAAACCATTTTTAAAATCTGTCACTAATTATTTACCACACTACTAATACGTTTAAACATCAAATTAAGTTTCAAATTTTTTATTTGTTCACTTTTTTGTCAAACTTTTATTTGTTTTTTTTCATCAAAGATCAACAGTTTGGATTTTTTCTTACATGAGCACCTTATTAGGCGAAATAATAGGAAGATACGTGTATATTAAAAGATAGGTATTCGTCAATTTTTGCATGACTTTTGTCAAAAAAAATCATAATTTTATAAGAGATAATAGGCAAACTGAGACGATGTAGTTTATTATGAAGAAATTTAGGCCAACGAGGTGATTCACACATGAAAATCTTGCAGCTTAGCGCTGTTGCGACTGTTTTATTATTAGCCGCTTGTGCTCCGCAAGAAATTACTACCGAAGACACGAAAGATAACGTACCGGTAGTAGAAACAGCAAAAGTTTCAAAAAGTGACTTGGTTAACACCACTGAACTATCGGGAGTAGCGATGCCTTCAAAACAAGTCCCTATTGTAACGGCAAACCCCTTAAACGTAGAAAAAGTCCATGTTAAAGTAGGTGATACTGTCCAAAAAGGTGATTTGCTTGTGTCTTTAGATGCTTCCGAAGCAACTAAACAGCTTAATGAAGCTAGACAAGCGGCTGCTGATATTAGTAAAGCAGTTAAAGAAGCAGAAGCAAAAGCTACGCCTGATCAATCCCAAGAAATTCAACAGGCCCAAAAGGAACTTGAAGCTTCAATGAACAAATCAGAATCTTTGCTAGAGGAAGCTCAAAATGGAGATGTAACCTCTTCTGATTTAGTGCAAAGCGGACTCGAAATTTCATTAAATCAAGCAAAGTTAGCTCAAAAGTCTCTGTCACAGATTTCATTAACTCCTGATATGCTTCCGCAGTTAAAGCAGCAACAGCAACAAGCAAACCAAGCAGTTGCTCAGGCTGAGCAGATTGTTGCATCTACTCGTCTAACTGCTCCAATAAGCGGAACGATTGCGGATGTCAGTGCTGTTGAAAATGGAATTGCCGCTCCTAGTACTCCACTTATGACGGTCATTGATCAATCCAATGTGGATGCTACTTTTCAAGTTAACAGCTATCAAGTATCACAATTAAAAGCTGGAAACCAAATTAAACTTACATTTGACGGGGTAACACAAGAATTTACTAGTAAAATTTCAACCGTGTCTCCTACCGCTAATCCTGAAACTGGACTGTTCACAGTAAAAGCACCTATTGAAAATGCAAAGAGTCAAGTAAAAGGTGGCATGAAAGCAACTGGAGAAGTAACAATTGATTCTTTATCAGATGCGTTAGTCATTCCATCCAGCGCCATCTCGTACGATGAAGAGCAAGCGTATGTATATATTGTTAATGGGAAGAAAGCAGTTAAGACTCCTATCACATTAGGATTTGCAAATGACGACCAGTATCAAGTTGTCGATGGTCTAAAAGCAGATGATGTCATTGTGACTGATGGAAAAGATCAGATACAAGACGGCAATGAAGTAAAGCAACGAGCGAGTGAAAAACAAGATGAAAATAGTTAAGCTATCCGTTCTTCGCCCTGTTGCCATGTCAATGGTTCTTGTTCTTCTTCTCATTCTTGGAGGCGTTAGTGGAAGAAACATGCCCGTTGATTTATTTCCTGAATTAACGTTTCCCGTAGCTGCCGTTACAGCTACATATGACGGAGCAGGTCCAAAAGAAATTGAAAACCTGCTTGCAGAACCACTTGAAAGTTCTATGAGTACGCTGCCTAATGTTGAAAGCGTACGATCTGTCTCTCAAAACGGTGGCGTACTCGTGCTTGTTTCGTTTACGTGGGGAACCGATATGAACTTCGCTACGTTAAATATGCGCGAGCGAATCGACATGGCACGCGAAGCTCTACCTGAAGGTGCTTCCCTACCGCGAGTCATGCGCTTTGACCCAAGTGATCTACCGATTGTTCAGCTCTCATTAACAAGTGAAAATGAGCAAATTCTAGAAGATTTAAAACAAATTGCAGAAGAAGATATTAAAGCTGCTCTAGATGGAGCTGATGGTGTTGCTTCCGTTACGGTATCGGGTGGAGCGGAAAAAGAAATCTTACTAACGCTTGATCAGCAAAAAATGTCTTCTTATAACTTAACGTTACAAGACCTTCAACAAATTATCGGATCAGAAAATTTAAACTTACCTGCTGGAAATGTTCAAGATCAAAATCAAAACTTACCAATAAGGATTACGGGACAATTTACTTCAATTGAAGATATTAAAGAGCTCCCGATTCCTACACAGTCTGGTGTTATTAAGCTCGAAAATTTAGCAGAGATAAAAGAAGCTTATGCAGACGCTGACCAACTGAGCTACCTAAATGGAAAAGAAGCTGTTGGAATCTCTGTCTTAAAACAATCAGGGGCAAATACTGTTTCCGTAGCAAATGAAATTGATGACAGGCTGAAAGAGTTAAATCAAACGCTTCCTGAAGGTGTAAAAATAGATACGATTTTGGATCAGAGTGATTTTATTAATCAGTCCATTAAATCCGTAACGTCCAACATGATTGTGGGAAGCATTTTAGCATCAATTATCCTTTACCTATTTCTACGAAATCTTCGTAGTACCATTATTATTGGTCTTGCAATTCCACTTTCAATTGTCACAACCTTTGTATTTATGTACTTTAGCGGTCAAACGCTTAACTTACTCACATTAGGTGGACTAGCACTTGGAATTGGGATGATGGTAGATAATGCCATCGTTATTCTTGAGAATATTTTCCGACTTCGAAAGCAAGGGTTATCAAAGAAAGATGCAGCTATTAAAGGAACAAATCAAGTTGGGACAGCAATCATTGCTTCCACTCTAACAACTGTTGTTGTCTTTCTTCCAATAGTATTCGTAGATGGACTGGCTGCGCAGCTCTTTAAGCCGTTAGCTTTAGTTATCAGCTTTTCATTGCTTGCGTCTTTATTTACAGCTTTAATCATTGTACCTCTGTTTTCTTCACTGTTCCTTAAGTTATCGACACGTGAAAAAGAGCAAAGTAATACAGATGGAAAGTTGTTTGGTAAAGTAAAGCATTTTTATAAACGAAGATTAGACACCGCTCTACGCCATCCGAAAAAAACAGTTGGTGCAGTTTTACTTCTATTTGCTTTATCCTTTGCAGGAATTCCTTTTATCGGAACAGAATTCCTTCCTGCCCAAGATCAGAGCACCGTTTCTGTTACAGCTAAGCTACCTCAAGGAACGGCTTTAGAAGCAACTTATGAGAAAACGGAAGAAATTAATGAAATTCTTAAAGATATTCCAGAGGTTGACTTATCATCCGTTACCGTAGGTGGATCGAATAACTTTTCAGGCTCCGCTGGATCGAATACAAATCAGGCTACTTATAACATCTTATTAAAACCTGTAGATGAGCGAGATCGTTCAGATAAAGAAATAGCTGATGAAATCCGCAATAAGCTTAACGACATTCCGAGCGTTGATGCAACCGTATCATCTAGTGAAGGAGGCTTTACTGGAGATCCGATATCTCTTGAAATTTCAGGCCCTGATTTGGATGAATTAGTGAGAATCTCAGATCAAACTGTCGATATTTTATCTGAAATTGACGGGGTAAGAGAACCCGAGTCAAGCTATAACGATGGAAATCCTGAAGTTGTGATTTCAATCAATCGTGATAAAGCATCACAATACGGAATTGGAAGTGCACAAATCTCCAGCACGATATCAGAAGCTACACAAGGCGTTGTCGCTAGCCAGCTTGCTCGTGACGGTGAAGAGCTAAACGTTCGCTTATTAATTGATCGAAAAGATACAGCTTCAACATCTGACTTAGAAAATTTATTAATTAAATCGCCAACTGGTACAACGGTTCCGCTAAAAGCGGTTGCTGATATATCAAGGGGACAAGGTCCATCGCAAATTACGCGTGAAGATCGATTGCGAGAAATTCGTGTCACAGCAGACATTATTGGACGTGACCTCGGAAGTATTACAGATGATATTGAAAAGCAGCTAAAAAGCGAAATTTCATTACCAAACAAGCAATATAAAATTGTATTTGGTGGTCAGAATGAACAGATGAATGATGCGTTTTATAAGCTTTCACTTGCACTTGCTTTAGCAGTAGTTCTTGTTTATATGGTAATGGCAGGACAGTTTGAATCTTTCTTGTATCCATTTATCATTATGCTTTCCGTTCCCCTAACTTTTATTGGAATCATAAGCGGTTTGCTAATTACCAATCAACCTTTAGGCGTAGGCTCTTTAATTGGAATTTTAATTTTAACAGGTATTGTTGTAAATAATGCCATTGTATTAGTCGATTACTTACAGCAGCTTCGTAAAGAAGGCTACGAATTAAAAGAAGCGATTTTACTAGCAGGTCCAACGAGACTTCGTCCGATTTTAATGACAACACTTACGACGATTATCGGCTTAATTCCTCTTACGCTAGGTATTGGAGAAGGAACAGAACTACAGCAGCCAATGGCCATTGTCATTGTATTTGGCCTAAGCTTTGCTACTATTATTACGCTCATTTTTATTCCAGTCATTTATTATCTAGTTGAAAAGCGAAAGTTGAAAAAGAAAGCGAAAAAAGAACAAAAACTGATTGAAGAAAGTTAATCCCCTTCCCTTGAACCACTCATTTTGATGGCTAACAATTTAGTCCCCGTGATGAGTGGTTTTTCTATGTTTATTGTCGTTTATTTTAAAGAAAAACGGGTAATTCTAAAAGGAAAACAAAGTGAGTCACTTAGTCCCAAAGGAGGGGTATTATGAATTGGTATGAAAAATTAAGTCAATACTTTCCTATAGAAGAAATGAAATCGAAGAAGCACTTAGAGCTACTATTAAGTGAACAAAGTGAAATTTACAACAAAGATGAAGGTCCTCACCACGTCTTGATGTATGTCGAAACGGATGAGTTTATCTTTGTTGATTACTTATTTGTATCAAAGGATGCGCGAGGACAAGGGTTAGGTGGAAAATTAATCAACAAGCTTAAAGATCATCAAAAGCCAATTATTTTAGAAGTTGAACCCGTTGACTATGCTGATTCCGACAGTGAAAAACGTCTTCACTTCTACAAAAGAGAAGGTTTTAAGCACGCGACTTCTATTGGTTACAAACGTCGATCTCTAGCGACAAACGAAGTCAATCAAATGGAAATCCTCTACTGGTCTCCTACTGAAGAAAGCGAAGAGAGTATTTTAAACAGCATGAAAAAAACGTATGAATTAATTCATACTTACAAAGATAAAGAAATTTATGGTGAAAAATACCAACCTGTTGACGAAGTGTTAGTACTAGATAAAAATCGTGAAGATATCGATATTCTATCTGAACTATAATCTTTCTAAAAGGGAACTATCCAACAATTGTTCACTTTTTATATTTATACAAGATATAGAATAAAAAATGGAAAAATATTGATTTTAAGAAGTTTTATATGCATAAAGAAAGCGATATTATAAATTTCTGAAAATTTTTAATAGTATTTAATCCTACTTTCATGTATAATATTTTTAAAGTAAGATGTCAGAGTAAATGACATGATTTTCTAGTCCTATATAATCAGAAAAAACGACCTCTTGTGAGATCGTTTTTGTCAACTCGTGTATTTAGCAAACTCAGTTTGTGAGCAAGATACGTAGTGTCCTGGTGATACTTCACGAAGTTCAGGCTCTTCACCATCGTAATTATGAATACTTGGATCATATACTTGACGCAGACGCGTACGCTCACTATCCGGATCTGGCAACGGGATTGCCGACAGCAATGCTTTTGTATAAGGATGAATGGGGTTACGGTATAGCTCTTCGCTTGTCGCAAGCTCTACAATTTTACCTTGATACATTACGCCGATACGATCGCTAATGTATTTTACCATTGAAAGGTCATGGGCGATAAATAAGTATGTTAATCCACGTTCACGCTGTAGCTTCTTCATTAAGTTAACAACCTGAGCTTGAATTGATACATCAAGTGCTGAGATTGGCTCATCAGCAATAATGAAGTCTGGCTCAACAGCTAGTGCGCGAGCAATTCCAATCCTTTGGCGTTGGCCACCACTGAATTCATGTGGGTAGCGGTTTGCGTGCTCTCGGTTTAATCCTACTGTTTCAAGAAGGGCTTGAACCTTTTTCATACGCTCTTCTTTGCTTTTTGCTAAACCGTGAATATCAATTCCTTCTGCAATAATATCAGCTACCGTCATACGTGGATTTAGTGATGCATATGGATCTTGGAAAATCATTTGCATTTTACGGTTGAATTTCTTCAGTTCAGACTTTGACTTACGACCGTGAACATTTTCACCGTTAAATAACACTTCACCATCCGTTGCGTTATAAAGGCGAATAATAGTACGACCCGTTGTTGATTTACCACAACCAGACTCTCCTACAAGACCTAATGTTTCCCCCTTGTAGATGTCGAATGTCAGACCATCAACAGCCTTAATCGTTCCTTTTGATGTCGGAAAGTGCTGCTTTAAATTTTTAATTTCTAGTAACTTTTCAGCCATCTTATTCACCGTCCTTTCGAGATAAAACTGGTTTTGTATAAGCTCCTTTTACTGGACGCATACGGCTTGTCACAGATGCTGGCGGTTCTACTTTTGGTGCATCTGGATGTAATAACCATGTTTTCGCATAATGCGTATCCGATACTTGAAACATTGGTGGTTCTTGCTCAAAATCAATTTTCATCGCATATGGATTACGCGGAGCAAACGCATCACCTTTTGGTGGATTCGTTAAATCTGGCGGTGTTCCCGGAATTGCAGCCAGCTCTTCTTTTGTATCGCTGTCAAGGCTAGGCATTGAAGCAAGTAGTCCCCATGTATAAGGATGCTGTGGATTATAGAATACTTCATCCACTGTACCCGTCTCGACGATTTGACCGGCATACATAACAGCAACGCGATCCGCAACGTTAGCTACTACTCCTAAGTCATGCGTGATGAAAATAATAGATGTATTTGTTTTCTTTTGAATATCTTTCATCAATTCTAAAATTTGAGCTTGAATTGTTACGTCAAGAGCTGTTGTTGGCTCATCGGCAATTAATAGCTTTGGATCCGATGCCAATGCCATTGCAATTACAACACGCTGTCTCATACCACCACTGAATTCGTGAGGATATTGGTTAACACGCTGATTTGGAAATGGAATACCAACAAGCTTTAATAGCTCAATCGCACGCTCTTTTGCTTGTGTTTTTGACATTTTAGAATGCTTAACAAGTACTTCAGCAATTTGACTACCAACTTTCATCGTTGGATTTAAAGATGTCATTGGATCTTGGAAAATCATCCCGATATCTTTTCCACGGATTGCCTCCATCTGCTTATCTGTTTTCTTTACAAGATCAATACCGTCAAATAAAATTTGACCTTTATTAATTCGACCTGGTGGCATTGGAATAAGGCGCATAATTGTTTGTGATGTTACACTTTTCCCTGAGCCCGATTCACCTACAATTGCGAGCGTTTCACCCTTATCTAAGTGGAAGTTAACACCTCGCACAGCTTTAACTTCTCCACCGTATGTTTGGAATGAAACTTCCAAATCTTTTACATCTAATAAACGTGACATAGGTTTCACTTCCTTACTTACGTAGTTTTGGATCTAATGCATCGCGCAGTCCGTCACCAATTACGTTAAATGCTAAGATTGTTAAGCAAATGAACGTTGCTGGGAAGAATAAACGCCATGGATAGTATTCTAATGCTGGTAATCCATCCGAAGCCATTGTTCCCCAACTTGCAAGTGGTGCGGGAACACCTAGTCCTAAATAACTTAAGAAAGCTTCTGTAAAAATTGCTGATGGAATTGTTAACGTCATTGTTACTAAAATTGGTCCCATCGAGTTTGGAATTAAGTGCTTAAATAGGATTCGTTTTGTATCGGCTCCAAGCGTTTGAGCTGCCATCACGTACTCTTGGTTTTTCAACTGTAGTACTTGTCCGCGAACGATACGCGCCATGTTAATCCATCCAGTGATGGTCATCGCAAGAATCATTGTACCTAAGCCTTGCTCTAACACAACCATTAAAAGAATAACAAGAAGTAAATATGGAACACCGTATAAGATATCTGCAAAACGCATCATTGCTTCATCTGTACGTCCACCGCGGTATCCAGAAATGCTTCCCCAAATAACACCGATGAACAAATCGATTAAAGCAGCAGATAAACCGATAAATAACGAGATACGTGCACCTTCCCATGTTCTTGTAAACACGTCACGACCAAGGTCATCTGTTCCAAACCAATGTTCCGATGAAGGTGGTTGGTTCGTATTCATTAAGTCATTTGTTTTGTAGTCATAAGGCGTCATCATTGGCCCGAAAATTGCCATGAAAACTAATAGAGCTAGTAATACAACACCAAACATCGCTAATTTATTTTCTCGAAAGCGTAAGCCTACATCTTTCCAAAACGATAAACTAGGCTTTGAAATCTTCTCTGCTTCGTTTGCATCAACTGATGCTGGTTCAAACATATTTTTTGGAATTTGTTGCATCGCTCGTTACGCTCCTTTCTTTCCGCCGCTTAGCTTAATACGTGGATCAATTAATCCGTATAGAATATCAACGATTAAAACAGACGCTAGTAATAAGATACTATAGAAGACTGTTACGCCCATGATAACCGTGTAGTCACGGTTTGTAATGCTTGTTACGAAGTGAAGACCTAAGCCTGGAATACCAAAGATTTTTTCAATAACGAAACTTCCTGTTAAAATACCCGCTGTCAGTGGTCCAATGTAAGAAACAACTGGTAACATTGCATTTCGCATCGCGTGCTTCACCGTAATAACTGGTTTACTTAAACCTTTTGCTTTTGCTGTTCGAATATAATCATTATTTAGAACTTCAAGCATACTGGAACGCGTTAACCTTGCGATAAACGCCATTGGAGTAGATGCTAAAGCGAGGGCTGGTAAAAACGTATGTGCCCATGATTCCCAACGTGCAACCGGAAATAATTCTAGTTTCATAGCAAAGATATATTGTAATGCCGTTGCCATGATAAAGCTTGGTACCGATATTCCAAGTACTGCAATAATCATCGCCGTGTAGTCCTGCCATTTATTATGTTTTAAAGCGGAAATGACTCCTAACAACACTCCAAATGCAAGCGCTAATAAAATAGCTTCCATTCCTAGCATAAATGAAACTGGAAAGCCGTTGCTAATTAAATCATTGACCGTTTGGCCCTTGTATTTAAACGATGGTCCGAAATCAAGGGTTGCAACAGATTTTAGATAGTCGAAGTATTGAACATATAGTGGTTGGTCAAACCCGTAAAATTCATTTAGGTTTGCTTCAATTTCTGGCGGAAGCTTTTTCTCTGCTGAGAATGGTCCCCCAGGTGCTGCTCTCATTAAGAAGAACGTTGCTGAAACAATAAGGAAAAGCGATAAGAACATGTACAACAAACGTTTACTAATATATTTAAGCACCGACAAACACCTCCATAATTTAACATTTTTCGCTCTTTAAACAGAAAAGTATATGGGGGTAAGAGATCACCCCCATATACTTGTTAATGCTAGTTATTACTCAAAGTGAGCCCATTTGAACTGTACATCACCTGTAGATAATACAGTAACATCTTTTAAGCTATCGCTTTGAATCCAAGCATCAGTGTAGTAATAGATTGGTGCCGCCGGCATTTCATCCATTAAGATTTGTTCTGCTTGTTTTAAGATATCTAAGCGTTTCTCAACGTCCGTTTCACCGCGAGAAGCATCGATTAGTTTTTTGTACTCAGCATTTTCCCAGAACGTATCGTTGTTTCCGCCGTCTTTATCTTTGAACATTTCTAAGAACGTAATTGGATCGTTGAAGTCACCAACCCAGCCCATACGTGCAACTTCGTAGTTACCTTTTTGTAACTCATCAATGTAAACGTTCCACTCTTGGTTGTTTAATTCAGCTTTAATACCTAAGTTTTTAGTCCACATATCTTGAATTGCTTGTGCAATCTTTTGGTGGCCTTCATCTGTGTTATAAGAAATCTTAATTGCAGGTAATTCAGACATACCTAGTTCTTTTAAACCTTCGTCAAGAAGTTTCTTCGCTTCTTTAACATCAGCATCTTTGAATAGTTCGTTCTTTTCGTCACCATATGCTTGTGGCGGAACCATTGCTAATGCTGGAACTTGCTCAGCTTTTGTAACGTTTTCTACAATCGCTTTACGGTCGATTGCATAAGTTAATGCTTTACGAATTTTTGCATTGCTTAAAGCTTCTTCTTGAGTGTTAAACTTGTACATGTAAGTACCAGTTTTCACTTCAATGTTTAAGTTACCTTTATCTTTTAACTGAGGAATTGCGTCAGTTGGAAGTTGCCCAATTGGGTTACCTGCCCAATCTAACTCATCTTTTTCAAACATTGAAAGCTCAGTGCTTGGATCGTTAATCATATACATGTTAATTTTATCAAGTTTTACTGCATCTTTATCCCAGTAAGTATCGTTTGCTTCTAATACGATTTCATCGCTATGCTTCCACTCAGACATTTTAAAAGGTCCGTTTGATACGTAGTTTTCACCAGCGTCTGTGTACCATTTGTCATTTGCTTCAGCAACTTTTTTGTTAACAGGGAAGTACGTGTAGAATGCTGTTAACTCTAAGAAATATGGAGTTACGTGATCTAACGTTACCTCTAAAGTTTTATCGTCAACGACTTTAATACCCACATCATCAATGTTTCCTTGACCTTTGTGTGCTGCTTCTCCACCTTTTACATAGTAAAGCATTTCAGCATACTGTGATTCATTTTTAGCATCTAAAACCCATTTCCAAGCATATTCGAAATCTTGTGCTGTTACAGGGTCACCGTTTGTCCATTTTGCATCTTCACGAATTTTGAACGTGTAAGTTAATTTGTCTTCACTTACGTTAATTTTTTCTGCCATTGCTTCTGTTGGTTTACCGTCTTTGTCTAAACGAGTTAAACCTTCAAATGTTTGACGTAATACGTTACCAGATACGTTATCATTTGCTAAACCTGGATTTAAAGAGAATGGTTCTGTTTTAATATTTACGCGAAGCGCTTGTTCTTTTGAACCGTCGCCGCTACCGCCTTCTTTGCCGCTCCCAGAATCGCTATCGCCGAATCCACACGCAGCCAAGAAAAGACTCATTACCAGCAGCATGCTGAAAAGAATGGATAATCTTTTCTTCATTGAATCTTACCCCCCATTGGAATTGTATGACTGACAAACATAATTTTTAATCATTTTTCAATACAAAATAGTCAGAAAGTTTTTCACCTGGTAGAGCATTAAAGCCCCTGTAGCAAAAAGAATGCCTTAATTCTTAAAACGGTGGTACATGCATGTATATGTATGCCATTCATTAAGAAAAGACGTGCTACCTAGTTGTAATAAAACATTTTCTATTTTATATTTTCCGAAAAATTAAGATATTGTAATATCTTTGTAAAAAATATGTTTGTTACGCCTATTATAAATATTTTAAAAATTTATTGCAATACTATTATTTACTGGTATTTTTTTGCTCCCCCCTACAAAAGCCGGTTTTATAAGGATTATGACTTCTTGTCAGACATCTAAAATCTTTTTTGTAGAATAGGTATTGCAATAATGTTACAAAAAATATAGCATAAAATGATTTACTTGCAAATGTTTTTTTTCAAGATTTCGGTTTAATTTTTTTTAAAATCGCGTTATAATGGACTACAAACTGAAAAATTTCATACTGTAAAGCGATGAAAAAGAATAGTACATAGTTCCTTCATTTTTAGAGAGTTTGTGGTCGGTGTAAACAAACAATGAAGCCTATGGAATGGACTTTGGAGCTTTCAAGTGCAAAGCTTGAACGCTAATTGGCGTTATGTAAATGAAGATGATTACTTTGTAATCTAATTAGGGTGGTACCACGGTTTATGCGTCCCTAGCTCCGGCTAGGCTTGCATAAACCTTTTTTATTTTCAAAAAAGAAAGGAAGTACGTTATGCAAACTATATTTTCAGGCATACAGCCAAGCGGTACAATTACACTAGGAAACTATATCGGAGCAATGAAACAATTCGTCGAGCTGCAAGATGATTATAACTGTCATTTTTGTATTGTTGACCAGCATGCTATTACAGTACCGCAAGATCGACTAGCTTTACGAAAAAACATTCGTAGCCTGGCTGCGCTTTACATTGCAGTCGGCATCGACCCAACAAAATCAACGCTCTTTATTCAATCAGAAGTTCCAGCTCACACTGAAGCTGGATGGATGCTTCAATGCGTTGCTTATATCGGTGAGCTTGAGCGCATGACGCAGTTTAAAGATAAATCTGCTGGAAAAGAAGCTGTTTCAGCAGGATTATTAACATATCCACCTTTAATGGCAGCCGATATCTTACTATACAAAACAGATCTAGTACCTGTTGGTGAGGACCAAAAGCAGCACTTAGAATTAACGCGTGACTTAGCTGAACGTTTCAACAAAAAATACAATGATATCTTTACTATTCCTGAAGTGCGTATTCCGAAGGTGGGAGCGCGTGTGATGTCTCTTCAAGAACCAACGAAGAAAATGAGTAAATCAGATCCAAACCAAAAAGCGTTCATTACCATTTTGGATGAGCCAAAAGTTATTGAAAAGAAAATTAAGAGCGCTGTTACGGATTCAGAAGGCATCGTACGTTTTGACAAAGAAAACAAGCCTGGAATTTCAAACTTGATGAGCATTTATTCAATCCTTGGAAATGTATCAATTGAGGAAATCGAAAGAATGTATGACGGAAAAGGATACGGTGACTTTAAAGCCGACACAGCAAAAGTTGTTGTCGAAGCACTTGCACCAATTCAGCAGCGTTACTATGAGCTAATTGATTCAGAAGAGTTAGACCAGATACTAGATGCTGGTGCTGAAAAGGCAAATTTCGTCGCTAATAAAATGCTGCGTAAAATGCGCAATGCTATGGGATTGGGACGCAAACGATAAAACAAACCATAAAAAAGCTGTGCAGGAAAACTGCACAGCTTTTTTAGTTTACTTTTGGCTCTTGCTCAATCTCCCAAAGCTTTTCAAAGAAAGGTTGTCCTTTAATAAGATGCTCACATAATTGACGATGCTTCGATGACCACCCTCGCTTTGTTTCTTCATAGAGCTTGGACCAAACGTCTTCAAATGACATGATTTGAATATCTTCGTATTCCGTTGGATTCCACTCTGTATACCAATAGCGAATTTGAGCTGTGTTTTTCGTTGTATGTAGTTGATCTAATGCCATGAACAACAGCTGCTTTAACTGGCGCTCTTTTCGAGTTAGCCCGCTCATTGTTACAGGTGATGGCGATAAAATATGATATTCTTTTCCAACTAATTCAGATTCTGTAAATTTATAATCGATTACTTCTTGATCAGCAATCATTTCATACACAAGCTGTTCCTGTCTTGGAATAAGCCTGCTTTTACGAATTGGAATTTGATATCCCATTGTATCCACTGCTAGGATATTCGTTCCATCTGTTACAATAAAGCAATACTCTACTTGCGTACGCTCATGATTTTTCCGAATATAAGCTTTTTGATAAACATCTTGTAGTAACTGTTGAGGTAATTCGGAAAGATCATTTTCAATATAACTGAATAATAAAGGACTTACTTTTAACAACGGCGCTTGATCTAGCAACTCCACACAATCATCTTTTCGCCATTCATGAAAATGACAAACATTGTAACCATTTTCTTCGCCTTCAAACCAATTAACCCATACATCATGAAGATATAGCATTTTTTACCCCTCACTTACTAACTGTTTGTTACCCCTCAGTATAGGCAAACAAAGGAAGTTTTATTCCAAAACATACTATTTTCTTTCTAATTTTTTCAAAGCTTTTTGTATCTCTAATTATTTTACTTTTTTCGAGTTTCTACTATTATATATGTGTTTGTCAGACCTTCTGACAAACACATATATTGATTTCATGTTAAAAGGTTGATTTTCTTAAAATTTCTTCTGATGTAAACTGAAAAAATTTTTGTGTGTCATACCCAAACTGCTGAGACACTTTACTAATCATTTGATACCCAATATTGTATCCTAACATTGTTGGGTACCACTTATGGCCATATAATAAATCATCGTATTTTTTATCACGAGGTGTTAATTCTATATATCCCTCTACATACTTGTTCCAAAACCTTTTTACTTCTTCATACGTATAATAAGATGTCCAAGGTGCTAAATACGCCTTTCCACAATGCTCTTTTACGGCTAATTCAGCTAAGCCTTCCATCAGCATGGCATCTAATAAAGTAATGGTTCGATCACTTTTTTTCATCTGCATTAACCGACAAGCATGATGATATTCGTGTGTTAAAACAGAGAGAACTTCTTCATCAGTCGTTTGATTAGTTAACAGTACAAAAATTTTATCTATAAACGCCACTCCTGCTCTGCCATGAAATTCTCTTTGCATTTTATGATTATGAGGATTGCTTGGCAGTAGAAATACCGGCACATCTGGTCCTCCCCACTCATGCTTCAACAGCTCAAATTTCCTCTTTACCTTTTTCCAAAGAGTATGTCTCTTTCCTATCTTTTCTAATTCAAGCATAAAGGTTGATGAAGGTGGACACATTCCATATCCGACTAAAACATCTAAGAATTTGTCTTTTGATAAATCTTTAAAATAACGCTCAAGGCGGGTTACAACTTCTTTTTCTTTTGTCCATTTTAACGTAGCGACAACCGGCATTATATCACCTTCAATTTAAATTACTGTCGCTTTCATCTTATGTAGGAGACGTTTTTTTGGTTTCTGTATTTTCAACATAAAAAAGCTGTTTTACCCATGTAAAACAGCTTTTTTATGTTGACGAGAACCTTACAGGTTTCTCGTCAATCTGAAAGAGTTTGGGACATAACAAAATGATTGCTTCTAAAAGACGAACACTAGCTGTTCCCTTCTCTTTGATTTGTCTCAACTCGTTCGTTCCATTGCGCTACGGTCACTCGCTTTCCGCGGGGAGGAACCTGAGCTTCCTCGCTGCGCTGCGGGATCTCAGTTTTCCCTCTCTTTCCCGCAGGAGTCGAGTGTCCTACGCTCCATTCCACCCTGTTTCCAACATTGTTTTCACAATCAACAAAAAACCTGAACGATTAAAAGTTATGAACTCTCAATCGTTCAGGTATAGTAGAGGCTGAACTACTTATGTCTCAGTCTCTTTTCTATTAAGCTTCATATTTTTTAAAGATAATCGTTGCGTTATGACCGCCAAAGCCTAAAGAGTTACTTAATACTGCCTTCACTTCTTGCTTTCTAGCTTTATTTGGAACATAGTCTAAATCACACTCTTCATCAGGCGTCACATAGTTAATTGTTGGTGGAATAACACCATCAGCAATAGCTTTTACGCTAAAGATTGCTTCGACACCACCAGCTGCTCCTAGTAAATGACCCGTCATTGATTTTGTTGAGCTGATTGCTACTGATTTAGCATAATCTCCAAACACTTCTTTAATCGCCATTGTTTCAAACTTGTCATTATACTCAGTGCTTGTACCATGAGCATTAATATAACTGATATCTTGTGGCTCAAGACCTGCATCAGCAATAGCTTTGTTCATTGCGCGAACGCCGCCTTCTCCTCCTGGAGCTGGCGCTGTAATATGATGCGCGTCGCCTGTAGAACCATAGCCAACAATTTCTGCATAAATGCGTGCACCGCGTGCTAGCGCATGTTCAAGTTCTTCTAAGACAACGATTCCTGCACCTTCACCCATGATAAAGCCATCACGGTCTTTATCAAAAGGACGACAAGCTTTTTCTGGGTCGGGATTCGTTGATAGCGCTTTGTTTGCACAGAATCCAGCGATCGACAGCTTTGTAATTGGTGCTTCTGTTCCGCCCGTAATCATCACATCAGCATCTCCACGCTGAATAACTTTAAATGCATCTCCGATTGAGTTTGTACCAGTTGCACATGCCGTCACAGTACAAGAGTTTACCCCTTTTGCACCTAGAGCAATTGATACTTGACCAGTAGCCATATCCGGAATCATCATTGGAATAAAGAATGGGCTTACGCGACGCTGACCCTTTGAAAGCAATGTTTCAAACTGGTTTTCGAACGTTTCCATTCCTCCAATTCCAGATCCGATCCACACTCCTACGTTTGGTGCAATTTCGTCTGTAATGGTTAAGTCCGCATCTTTAACAGCCATTTTGGAAGCTGCTAACGCATACTGCGTAAAGCGGTCCATTTTGCGTGCATCTTTTTTGTCGATAAATTCCTCAACATTAAAATCTTTTAATTCCGCAGCTACTTTTGCAGGAAATTCTTCTGGATTTAAGCGAGTTAATGGGCCAATACCTGATACACCCGCAACTGCATTTTCCCAAGTTGTGTCCACGTTATTTCCTAACGGCGTTACCGCTCCAAGACCTGTTACAACAACACGTTTATTACTCATGTTAGCTTCATCTCCTTCAAGAAATTATCTACAATTATCTTCCCCATCTAATTGCGATTGCACCCCATGTAAGGCCACCGCCAAAACCTACCATTACGAGTAGATCATCATCTTTAATTTTACCTTGCTCCAATTCATGCACAATTGAAATCGGAATTGACGCAGCAGATGTATTCCCATAGTATTGAATCGTTTTTGACATCTTTTCTTCTGGTAAATCTAATCGCTGTCTTGACGCTTCCATAATGCGAATATTCGCTTGGTGTGGGATTAAGAAATCCACGTCTTCTTTTGATAACCCAGCTTTATCAAGAACATTAATAGCTGACTCACCCATTTGGCGCACCGCAAATTTAAATACTTCTCGGCCGTTCATGATGATATGATCATGTTCATCTTGATACAGATGCTTTCCACCCGTACCATCTGAACCTAGTTCAAATGATAAAATGCCTCGACCTTCTGATACAGGTCCAACAACAACCGCACCAGCACCGTCACCAAATAACACGGCCGTATTACGATCGTTCCAATCCGTAATTTTTGAAAGCTTTTCAACACCAACCACTAAGACATTCTTATAAGCATTCGTTTCAATGAACTGCTTTGCGGTAATAACACCGTACATAAAGCCTGCACAAGCTGCGCTCACGTCATAAGCTGCTGCTTTTTTCGCCCCTAGCTTTTCTTGTAGCATACAAGAAACCGTTGGAAACGGCTGGTCGGGCGTCACGGTTGCGACGATGATCATATCAAGGTCTTCAGCTGATATATTTGCATTTTCTAGTGCATTTACTGCCGCTTTATACGCTAAATCAGATGTATCTTCATTATCTGCAGCGATTCGTCTTTCTTGGATACCCGTTCTTGTACGAATCCACTCATCTGAAGTATCAACCATTTTTTCAAGGTCAAAGTTTGTTAAAATTTTCTCTGGTACATAACGTCCAATTCCAATTACACCAGCGTTCATATTCTTCACTCCTTTTATAGAAGATGTGGGAACTACACACCTTAACGCGACTGCCTTTATGGAACAAAGCAGCCTTTTTTGATCAATCCTCGCTACTAAGATGATCGTTTCTATATCTTTTACAGTTTATATAATCAAATATTATGAGTTGGTACTAATTTTACTTCATTTTTTATTTTTTGTCTATATAGGTGTTTGTCCTAGTCGAATTTAATGGCTTCTACATATAGTGTTTATACGCAATGTTTTTACTCTTACCAAGAAAGGATGAGACAACATGGCGCGCAGACGCTCACCTGACTTTTTCTCACAAGTGATGTTTGGTCGTTCTCCTAAGCAAGAGGAAGAAAAAGTAGACTGGGAATCCTTGCTTACTCAAATTGATGAGATTATCGTTTCAATCGATGAATTGGCTCCCCTACTGCTTGAGCTTTCTCCACTCCTTGATCGCTTCCTCGACAAAAAATAACAGTCCAGAGTGGACTGTTATTTTTCATTCTGCTCTTTTAACGCATCTTCTTTACCAAGTTCATAAGCATCATTCATTACTTTTGTTAAAAGCCCTAAAACTGGCTGAACGTGCTCCATAGAAAGCTCTACGCCTGTTTGATCTAAAATCTCTTTTGCTTCTGGTAAATACTTCATTGCGATTTGCATAAACTGCATTTGTTGTTCCATCATTCTTTCTCCTTCATATAAAGAATCTGTTCTTTCGTTTCACATTTTATATTAGCGATTATTATGCAAAAGTACAACCAGTATAGCTTCTGTTTTTAGTAAGTCATCACTATGACTAGAAGAATGTTCTCATATGCCTTCTTTGAGCGCGAATCCCCTCTTTTAAGGTTGTTTTTGTTTCATAGTTTAAAAGTGTTTTTGCTTTTTTACTATACTCATACGCTTCATGTCGACTATTTTCCTCTACGTAATCTTTGTTCAGTAACTGTGCACCATCTTCCCACTTTTCTATTTTTTGATCAAGTAAGTGAATCACTTCGTTTCCATTTGCTCTTTCTTCTTTACATTTTAAAAAAGCAGGTACAACATCTTCAATATACGCAATATAATCGGTACCTTCTCTTATATCCGCTGGCTTTTGATTGCTTAATAGCTGCGAATAGTACATAGAAAGCGGCTGCCATGGGCCATACAAGTTTGGTATTCGGACAATAATGCACATTAATCCTTTTTCGCGATACTTATCAATAAGCTGCTCAAACTGTAGAAAAAGGCGCCCTTCACTATTGTCAGGTTCAGGCTTCGTTTCTTCTCTTACTTTTAGCTGTTTTTTTCCAAATACGCGTAAAGATGACGTAAAGATTAGCTTGGTATGAGTCTGAATGCATTTTTTTACTACATCACGCAGCGTTTGATATGCATTATTCATCTCTTCTCGTAAAAAATCATCATGATAAAAGTCGCCACCGTCAAAGTATGCAAAGTATACAGCATCTGTTTCAGATGTAATCATCTCTAGAACATCACGATCCGTTCGCTTTTCAAAATTAGCATTTCGTCCTAGCAGCAACCCCATTTCATTTTGCAAACTCGTTTCTGAAGTATGAGCTTTATGAACAGATCCGCTCACTTCTTCTCCATTTTCTAATAGCGCCGTACAAAGGTGGAACCCCAAAAAGCGGTTCGCTCCTATCACTACAAAATTCCCCATTTCTTCTCCCCCAGTCTTATTCAGAAAAAAAGCTCCTATGATATGTATAATCATAGGAGCTCTCCTTATAACACTTTTTCATTTAGTTTATAAAATTGTAAAAGCGAACGTTCAAACAAATATTTTTTTTCCATTAGATAAAGCGACAATGAAATCGGTGATTGTAAGCTTAAGCGATGCTGCTCATACTGCTTACTGTGAATAAGCGGATAGTGGGTGACTTCATTAGCAGTCGTCCAAATTTTCACAGGCAGTGTAGACGTTAATTGTTCACATGTAGGATACTGAGCAATCATTTTCGCAACTTGTTTACGCTCTACATCATAGGCTACCGTCATATCTCTTGTAAATTGCTTGTAAAAAAATTTATTCTGTTTCTCATGACTAGCATGCGTATGCAAATCAATACACGGGTTCAAAAGAGCTACCGATCGAATAAACGTTTCTCCGCCTTCCATTAACTGCATGGCAAGCAATGCTCCCATACCCTCGGCTAAAATATGAATGCGTTTATTTAAGATTTCTTGTTTCATAACCAAGTGATATAACTGTTTGGCTAAGCGGTTGGCTTTCGGGCTGCCCCAATGGCGTCCGTATAAGTTTGAATAAAAAACAGTATAGCCTTCATCTTGTAAATATTGCAGCAGTTGAGATCTGCCACCGTGCTGAATCCAAAGACTTGTAGAGCTTTCAACAAAGTGGTCTTTATCACCAAGTACTAACACCCCGAAACCATTCGGCTTTTCTGGTACATGTACGACATTCCATTGAGTATCTAGACTAAAAAAACGTCGATGCATCATGACTGATCCTCCGTATAAAAAGCTACTTTCCTTTCATACAGCTTATGACAAAGCGTCACAATGTGACCGATTCGAATGCCTATTTATTCATGAGTTTATCAATACGCTATACATTTTTTAAACAAAAAAGGACTCTGTGTATAAACGCACTGAATAGAAAATACTATTCATAAAAAATTCAATTTCTTCTTTGTAAACGCTATGATAAAATAAAATCAAACTGTACTGTGAATGGGGTGAAAGTTGTGCGCATTATTGCTGCTTTATTTTGGGGATTTTTATTAATTAACATGTCGGTTTATGTTATTTCTTCTATGTCTGGTCAAGCGTTTGATTTTGCAACCGCTTCGATTATCAGCGTGGTATTTACGCTGTTAGTTGTTGTACTTGGTGAAGCCGGTGTTCCAAACGAACCTATTGACACTCATCATTAAAAGAACCGCTAGCTTTTGCTAGCGGTTCTTTTTATTCGTTAATTAACACCACTGCTTGAAGCGGCTTCAGCATTAATTCACCTTTTACAAGCTCATTTGTTGCGGCAGTCTTCCATGTTCCATCTGGAAGTTTAACTGGTGTTGTCTCTGTTGTTGAATGATTTAAAAAGCTATAGAATTGACCTCTTTTTACAACTTCAACTTCACCATTTGTTTTAAATGTGTCTACTTGCGCTTCAGCTAAGATATCATCATATAATCCATCTAACATAGCATCTTCAAGCGCTGTACCGATATAATAAACAGTGCCTTTCCCAAAACTATTCTTAGTTATAGCAGCAGTGCCTTCATAGAAACAACCTTTGTACTCTGCCAGCACTTCAGCTGTTGTTGGCTCAATTAAGTCACACCAAATCGTTGCTGTTGACTCTTGCCCTTTTATCGTACCTTTTATGCCTACAACCATATTTTGTTGTGATGTTTGTAGGGATTCATATTCATGAATTTGAATACCCGTAAACTCTGATAATGCACCTGGAAGCGTTTGTCCCGTGACAAAATTGTTTTCTTCTTTTACACCTGCACGGTAAGATAAAATAGCTGTTCCACCATTTGAAACAAACTGCTTTAACTTCTCCGTAAACTCACTATTTGTTAGGAAGTAAATTGGCACGATAACCGCTTTGTAGCGCGCTAAGTCATCTGCAGCCGTAACCAAGTCTGTTAATACGTTTGCACTATGCACAGGGCGATAGAAGCGAAGAAATTCTTGCTTGTAAGCAAATGCATCACTTTGAGGTTGAATTCCCCACGCCCATGCATTCTCAATATCATAGTAAGCTGCTACTTCCGCTTCATATGACGCATTAATCCACTCATCACCAAACGTTTTTAGTTCTTGAATAACTTCTTTTACTTCCTCATACTTGCGCTTTGGTAACCCATCATGATCTAAAATCCCATGACAAAATTCTTCTGTCCCGAACTGAGCTGCACGCCAGCGGAAGTAAACGATTGCTTCTGCTCCTCGAGAAATCGCTTGATACGTCCACAGCTTAATATGACCTGGACGCGGTAAGTAGCCAATACGACTCCACCCTTGCGCTCCCGATAATTCTTCCATTACCCAAAAGTTTTTTCCGCCTTTTGCAGAGCGACATAAGTCGTGCTGCTGAGCGATTGCTGCTGGCTTAATTGGTTCAGCTAAACCGCCCCAGACAGGGTAATTATCAAACGAAACAAAATCTAAATCCTTTGACATATCCCATTGATTGATGGCTTGATCTGTAAATACAAAATTATGCGTAATGAATTGATCTTTACGAACAATAGAGCGTAAGATATCAACTTGAAGCTTATTATAAGCCGTATAAGCATCTGCACAGAAGCGGTCAAAGTCTAAAAGAAGGCTCGGGTTATGCTCTTGATAAACTTTACGCGGCGTTGGAATTTGTGACCAGTCCGTATACGTTTGACTCCAAAATACCGTTCCCCACTGCTGATTCAACTCATCAAGCGTCTGGTATTTTTCTTTTAACCAGCATTGAAAAGCAGCGCGATCAAGGGCTCCATAGCTACGATCTGACTTTTCATGGCCATATTCATTGTCTACCTGCCAACCGATGATGTCAGGGTGTTGACCATACTTTTCTGCCATTTTTGTTACGATTTTTTTCGTAAACTGATGGTATTTTCCACTATTAACCGTGTAATGTCTACGCGCTCCAAAGGAAATAGTTACTCCGTTTTCATCAACCGGTAAAATTTCTGGATAGCTATGAATCATCCAAGCTGGTGGCGTAGCAGTTGGTGTACCAAGCACTACTTTGATTCCGTTACTTGTTAATAGTTCGATAGCTTCATCATATAGTGAAAAGTCATATACTCCTTCTTCGGGCTCCATTAACTGCCAACCAAATTCAGCAATACGCACAACATTAATACCTAGTTCTTTCATTAAGCGTACGTCTTCTGCCCATCTTGTTTTAGGCCATTGTTCTGGATAATAGTCCACACCAATATACATATCTTTCAGTCTCCCTTTAGCTGTTTATTTATCAAATGAATGTAAGAATATTTTCTAGGTTATTCGCTACGTGCCGTTTGTTTTTTTAGCTGCTTTGTAAATTGATGAAAAGCTTCTTTCCCCTGCTCGTCTCGCTTGAATACACCAGCATGCTCTAAAATCGTCATAAATGTGGTACCAAGTTCCTTGCGAATAATTTGCTGGACATTTTCTTTAGTAAAGCCTTCATAGCTTTCTCGGAGCCGTTTCATCCATGCTTCATGCTTTTGAATATGTGCATGCTCATCTCGAATTGTACAATCTCCGTTAACCAAGTATTCACTGACTAGACGCATTTCTTCTTGTAAGCGACCCGGTAATACCGCAAGTCCCATCACTTCAATCAACCCAATGTTTTCTTTTTTAATGTGGTGGACTTCTTGATGAGGATGGTAAATACCATCGGGATGCTCGATACTCGTTCGATTATTTCGAAGAACAAGGTCTAACTCAAATAATTCTCCTCTTCTTCTCGCAATTGGGGTTACCGTATTATGCGGCGTTTCCCCCGTGAAAGCATGAACCCCAACGCTTTCATCACTGTACTGCTGCCATGTTTTATATACATGATTAGCGCATTCCACTAGCTCCTTTTTATCAGTGCTCTGCAAGCGGATAACGGACATCGGCCACCTGACAATTCCCGCTTTAACTGTCGGATAGTCTTCCATTGTAAAAGTTGCTTCTACGTGTGCTTTAGCCATTGGAAACTCATGATTTCCACCTTGAAAATGATCGTGAGTTAAAATGGATCCTCCTACGATGGGCAAATCTGCATTTGACCCCAAAAAGTAATGCGGAAATTGGTCCGTAAATGATAGTAGACGTTCAAACGTAGCCGATGAAATTTTCATTGGCGTATGTTCACCGGAAAAGACAATCGCATGCTCTTGATAATAAACGTAAGGTGAAAACTGCAGGTACCACTGCTCTTCTGCAAGTTCAACAGGGATGATGCGATGGTTTTGTCTAGCTGGATGATTAACACGTCCCGCATAGCCCGTATTCTCTTTGCAAAGCAGACAGTTAGGATATGAGCTCTCCTTCAACGTCTTGCTCGCAGCAATTGCTTTTGGGTCTTTTTCTGGCTTTGATAGGTTAATCGTAATCTCTAACTGACCATACGGTGTATCAGTCAGCCACCCCTCATTTTTAGCAATTCGATTTGTTCGAATATAGTGAACATCTTTTGAGTATTGATAAAAACCTTGCGTAGCTTGCTGCGCGCCTTCTTGTTGAAATGTTTGATAAAAACGGCGATTAACCTCAGATGGAAGCGGCACAAAACTACTCATGATTTTTGTATCTAGTAAATCTCGGTACGTAATGGTATCTTCTATTAGATTGTGTTCAGCCGCCCAATCAAGCATTTTCTCTAAAATATCAACTGGATTTTCATAGGTTTCTTGGCTAACAGCCGCTGGGATATATTCATCGAGCTGCAGTATTTCTAACAGCTTATTCCGAACAACATCAACGTCCCATGCTGTTATAAGCTCTTTTTGCAATCCGTATTGAATAAGTCTTTGAATTTGTTCATGAATGTTGACTGACATACAATCTTCCTCTCTTCTCGTTCCTTAATCTATGGCTAAACTATTTTCTAACAGCTTTTTATCGCTGAGGCTGTTTATACCCTTCCGGATGTGCTTGAAACCATTTCCATGCACTTTCAATCATTTGCTCCATTGACGTATAGCGTGGATTCCAACCCAGTTCATCCATTGCTCTTTGAGAAGATGCTACTAGTTTGGCTGGGTCTCCCGCACGTCTCGGCGCAACGATAGCTGGAATGGAATGATTCGTCACTTTACGCGCAGCATCAATTACTTCTTTAACTGTAAAGCCGTTTCCGTTCCCTAAATTGTAGGTACCGCTTGTATTGTCAAGCGCTAACTTTTCAAGCGCTAATACATGCGCATCAGCTAAATCTGTTACGTGAATATAATCTCGAATGCACGTACCGTCTTTCGTATCGTAATCGGCACCAAAAATTGAGATATGCTCACGTTTTCCAAGAGCTACTTGTAAAATGATTGGTATTAAGTGTGTTTCTGGCGTATGATCTTCCCCTAGCTTCCCATCCATATGAGCACCTGCAACGTTGAAGTAGCGAAGAACAACATAACGAAGTCCATACGCTTTCTCTGACCATTTCAGCATTTTTTCAATTGCTAGCTTCGTTTCACCATAAGGGTTTGTTGGCTCTGTTGGATCATCTTCTAAAATTGGAAAGTTCTTTGCTTCTCCATATGCTGCAGCCGTGGATGAAAATACAATGTGCTTAACACCATGTTTATTCATCACTTTTAACAAGCAAAGTGCGCCGTACACATTGTTATCGTAATATGTTAAAGGATCTGTTACGCTTTCTCCAACAAGAGAATCCGCTGCAAAGTGCACAACCGATTCAATCTCGTTTTCCTGAAAAACTTCATCTAAAAACTCGGTATCTCTTAAATCGCCAACATATAAACGTACGCCTTCTAAAATCGCTTCTTTATGACCTTTTTGAAGGTTATCAACAACGACTACGTCTTTCCCTTTATTCAATAACTCTGCTACCGTATGGCTACCGATATAGCCAGCTCCTCCACATACTAATACAGCCATTCTTGCTCCTCCTTTTATACCGTTTCCAATGCTAATTCTCGTGCGCCTTCTCCAACTTCAACAACGTAAAAGTTTGCTTGTAAGCCTGTTGCTTTTGTATAAGCAGCGCTTACTTCAGAAATAAATGAATCGACCTTATTTTCTTTCACTATACTAATTGTGCAACCACCAAACCCTGCTCCTGTCATTCGAGAACCAATCACACCTTCTTGAACCCAAGCAGCTTCAACTAATGCATCCAATTCTTTTCCCGTAACTCCGTAGTCATCTCGTAGTGAGCGGTGAGATTCGTTCATTAATAAACCAAACCCTTGCAGATCACCGTTGTTCAGCTTTACCACAGCTTCTTTTGTTCGTTCATTCTCATAAACTGCGTGTTTTGCACGCTTTTGATTCGTTGGGTTTTTAATCAAATGTTTTAACTGCTCAAACTGTGCCTTCGTTAGATCGCCTAATGACTCAAGCTCATAATTACTTTTTAAGTCTGCTAATGCTTGATCACATTCAGAACGGCGTTCATTATATTTGGAGTCTGCTAGCCCTCTTCGCTTGTTCGTGTTTGCAATTACTAACACTGCATTTTCTAACTGAAGCGGGCTGTACGTGTAGTCAAGTGTTTGGCAATTTAACAGAATTGCCTTATCCTCTTTCCCCATTCCAATTGCAAATTGATCCATGATTCCACAGCTAACGCCAATAAATTCATTTTCCGCTTGCTGTGACATCTTAACCATCTCGACCATATCAATATCTAATTCTTCTAATTGATTTACTAAAACAGCCGTTGCTAATTCGATAGACGCTGAAGAAGATAAACCAGCACCATTTGGAATATTGCCATAGAATAACACGTCAAATCCATTTCTTAGTTCATAGCCATTTTTAACAAATGTGCTAATTACTCCTTTTGGATAATTGGCCCAATCATGTTCTTCTTCAAATACAAGCTCATCAAGCTTGTATTCTATTACACCTTTATCCTCAAAGTTTGCCGAGTACATACGAACCTTCTGATCGTTTCGCTTGTGCACAACTGCGTATGTTCCAATACTTAAAGCACATGGAAATACGTGCCCTCCGTTATAATCTGTATGTTCACCAATCAAATTAACGCGTCCTGGTGCGAAGAAGCAACGAACGTTTTCCGTTGTTTGAAAGATTTCTTGAAACTTTTTAATTAATTCACCTATCATGTCACATCACCTGTTTCTTTTTTATATCGTTATCGCCAAACTGTAAACGTATTCATGCCTCTATTTTAAAAGCGTTAAGCACGTTTTCTCAATGGTAAAAATAATCCCTGTAAACGGTAATTTCTTGCTAACAAACTTACAATTATGAACACCCACTGCTAATAAAAACAGTGGATATCTTTTGAGAATGTAAAGAGTTTGGGACATAACAAAATGATTGCTTCTAAAAGACGAACACTCGCTGTTCCCATCTCTTTGATTTGTCTCAACACGTTCGTTCCATTGCGCTACGGTCACTCGCTTTCCGCGGGGAGGAACCTGAGCTTCCTCGCTGCGCTGCGGGATCTCCGTTTTCCCTCTCTTTCCCGCAGGAGTCGAGTGTCCTACGCTCCATTCCACCCTGTTTCCAACATTGTTTTCACAATCAACCAAAAAACCTGAACGATTAAAAGTTATGAACTCTCAATCGTTCAGGTATAGTAAGGACTGAATTACTTATGTCTCAGTCTCCTTTTTTAATATTTTCATAAATAAAGTGAAATATATATAGCGAAATGAAAACGATTACGTTAAAGTATAAATAACAACATTTTTTAAAAAAGAAGGTGAAAATTTGCTACCACAATTTCAAACAAAAGAATATGCTACCTATGCTTATCGTTTCTTCGAATCCCGTACCAGTGATGTTGCACAGCTATGGTCAGTGGGATGGGATGAAGTATACTCTCCTCTTTATAATTGGAGCGGGAAACAGCGAAAAGAGGTAGGGAAATATATTTTTCAATATACAGTGTCTGGATATGGAATGATTGAAGTAGACGGAACTCAATATAAGGTAGATGCAGGTAAAGCCTTTATTGTCAGCACGCCGGGAGACTATAGATATTATTTACCTAAAGAGAGTGAAAATTGGGAATTTATCTTTTTAACGTTGTATGGTGATGAAGTGAAAAAATGCTGGGATTACATCAAAACAAAGTTCCAGTCAGTCATTCGATTCCACCCCGAATCAGCACCGATACAGCTTCTGGCTCAAATCTATAAGGGAGCAAGTGAAAAAAACATTACAGATCCATTTTATGCATCAAGCCTGTGCTATCGCTTTGTAATGGAGCTTTATCAATATGTAAAGAATATGGACTCCTTTACTGAAGACTGGCCTGAGAGCATTATTAGCTCTATCTTATTTGCTAGAAACCATTATCATGAAGAAATCGGCCCAGATGAAATGGCGGAATCAGCAAATTTATCTCGCTATCACTTCAGCCGCTTATTTAAGCAAACAACGGGATTGACTCCGATTCAATATTTAACAAAGATGCGGGTTCAAAAAGCAGCTGAACTTTTGAACCAAACAAAATACTCAATTGAAGAGATTGCAGAAAATGTCGGCTATGCCAATGCTAATTACCTTACGAAGGTGTTTCGTAAAACCACAAATATAACGCCTGGACAGTATCGAAAGAGCAACGCATCAATTGATGAGCTTTTTATTCTTCCAAAATAATCGTACAAGCAAAAAAATCCCTTTGTTGTCCAAGATTCTCGACAACAAAGGGATTTTCATTTATTTTTCCGGTATTTCTACAACAACAGAGCCGTTTTCATAAATAAAAGTAAGTTTCTTACCCGGAATAATCATATTTTCTAAAATGTCGCGTGCTGCTTGCAAAGCAATTTCCGTACGCTGTCTTTTTTCTTTTATTTCATCATCTGCTTCTTCAGTGCATTCAACGCTTCTAATTTGTTGAAGTGCTTGATCAATAAAGTCATATGCCTCATCATATACGCGCTCAACATGTTCTTTCATAAATTCAACCGATTCCTTTCCTTAACCTCTAATCGAATTACGCTTTGTGCTTATTATCTTAAAGGATAGTACTTCGTTCGACAATATGCAAGATAAGAAATATTCATTCAACCCGTAAAATACTCTACTCTCTAGAGACAAGTTTGTTACATTGCGCTCCAGACACTTGCTTTCCGCGGGGAAGAATCCCACTGCGGGTTCCCAGCTCTTTCTCTCTTTCCCGCAGAAGTCGTCTTTTACGCTTCATTCCACCAGTTTTTCAACTTGTTTTCGGAACGAACAAAAAATATCCGACCGATTGCAGGTTAGCAATCGGTCGGATATCTCGTTGACTGAAATATTTATATCCCAGCCTCTTTTGTCTTAAGAAGCAATTCCAATTGGTGAAAAGAGCGCGTAAACTACTAACATTGCAAGAACCGCTGCAATTCCCATCGGATACAGAAGCTTCCAAGGAGTTAAATCTACTGCTTTTTGATCTTCTAACACATATAGATCTTGCTTTGGAGCAATTTTTCCGATGATAAACATTAATCCGCTACATAAAACGAATAAGATGGCTAAAATGTGAAGATAGTGTAAGCCTGTATCCCATACTAGCTGCGTTACGGCATAGATTGAGATAAATACAGCTAATGACACTTTTGCTGCAACCGCAGGCACTTTTTTCGTTACATAGCCGATAAATACAATCGTAAAGATTGGAACGTTATAAAAACCGTTAACCATCTGAAGATATGCAAAGAATCCGTTTGGTACATTTGCAATTAAAGGCGCTACGCACATTGCAAAAATAGCTAAGAATACGCCTACCTATTTTCCATTTTTTACAAGCTCTTTATCCGTAGCTTTTGGCTTAAAATAAGGCTTGTAAATATTTAAAACAAAAAGCGTAACGCTCGAGTTTAACGCTGAGTTAAACGATGATAAAATAGCTCCGAATAATACAGCGGCAAAGAAACCAACAAGTGGCGTTGGCAATACATGATTAACCAACTTTGGATATGCTTCCATCGGTGGAAGTCCTGGTCCAAAAATATTAAATGCAATAATACCAGGGATAATTAAAAATGCTGGTCCTAATAGCTTTAAAAATGCTGCAATAATTAACCCTTTTTGCCCTTCTTTAAGATTTTTGGCAGCTAATGCACGCTGCATAATATGCTGTGCTGTTCCCCAATAAAACAAGTTTACAAGTAGCATTCCCGTAAACATCGTGCTGAACGGCACGGGATCTTTCTCTCCACCGATTGAATTTAGCTTCTCGGGGGTATTTTCCATAATTTTATTGAATCCATCAACTGGTGAACCATCACCTAAAGCCATCAGCCCTAAAAATGGAATCATTAATCCTCCAATCAATAAACCAATGCCATTTACCGTGTCTGATACAGCAACCGCTTTTAATCCTCCGAATATTGCGTAAATTGATCCAATAATTCCAATTCCCCATACTGTAATCCACAGCGCGGTCGTTGAACTAACTCCAAACATGCCTTGAACATTAAAGATGCTGCTTAGTGCAGTGGCTCCTGAATATAAAATAGGAGGTAATAAATTTAGTACATAGCCAAATAAAAATAAAATGGTAACAATCTGTTTAGTTCCTGAATCAAATCGAGATTCTAGAAAGTCTGGAATTGTTGTAATTCCACCTTTTAAATAGCGTGGAAGTAAAAATAACGCAACCAATACAAGAGCGATTGAAGAACCTACTTCCCAGCCCATTGCGGACATATTAAACGAATAACCATCCGCATTTAAGCCTACAAGCTGCTCTGTTGATAAGTTCGTCAATAACAGAGACCCAGCAATAACCCAACCAGTTAAGCTTCTTCCCCCTAAAAAATATCCTTCTGATGTTTCAAGATTTTCATCGCGAGTAAAGCGATATGAAATATATGCTACTAAAACGGTAAAGAATATAAATGATCCCACAGTGACTATATTCATTGATGAACACCCTTTTCTATTTTCTGTCGTGTGCATTTTGATGAAGGAGAGATATTTTTGAAGCAAACATCTACTTTTGTAACGCTTACAATTAGCTGTTTTCATATCATCATACTGTTTTTTGTCAGACAGTTCGATGATTTCTATACCTCTTTAATGAATCTATTTATACTGCTGCTTACTTTTTTTTATACGCTATTGATTCAACAAGCGCTAAACAAAGTAATGAAAGTAAGAGCTTGTCTTCTTTTCGTGCAAATTAACGACTTATTTTTTTTCATATTATATATGGTCGTAATTTTCAACGGAATTTTTTCATTTATAAACGAGCAGGTGTTACATAGCTATCGTTTATTTACGCTCGTATGTATGATTCCATTTTATTTCATTTTAGTCTGGCTTTCTCTTCACCTCTTTATAGAAATGAAAAAAAGCGCGTTGTTGACTCTTTCGTTAGGTGCTCTGCTATTAGCTTGTTATCCCTTAATATCGCTTATTTCGTTAGCATCACCTTTCTCTAGTTTACTATTGCTTTCCTCCTTTATCTGTATAAGTTCTTTTGAAACCAAACAAGTATACGCATAATTATTTACTGTCCGTTGTTTCTTTTAGGATCCCAAATAGTGCTTTGCTAAGAAAGCGAATTCAATAATTTATACTCATTCTATAAGCGCTTACAATTATAGTCAATAGTAAAAATCCATTCTCACAAAGGTAGTTTTTTGCTCATTAAAAAGATCGATTCTATAGCTCCAATGCTTACGAGAATACACTTCGTTTTTTAAAAGCACAAAAAGACCATTTAGCAATCACTAAATGGTCTTTTATTTATTGTTCAATAATGAACTCTTCACCTCTATTATCAATAACTACATCGCTATGATTTGTGATATGGCCAGCAATTAATTCCCTAGCAATTTTAGTTTCAACATACTTTTGAATAAATCGTTTAAGCGGGCGCGCACCATAAACAGGATCAAACCCTGCTTTCGCAATGTAATTTTTTGCTTCTTCAGTTAGTGTCAGCGTAATATGTCTTTCTTGCAAACGGCTTTCAAGCTGCTTAAGAAGCTTTTCAATAATTGATTTTACTTCACTCACTGACAGTGGCTTAAATAAAATCGTGTCATCCACACGATTTAAAAACTCAGGTCGAAAATGCTGGCGAAGCTGCTGAAGTACTTGTTCTCGACTTGACTCCTCAATGTTTCCATCTTCTGTTAAACCTTCTAACAGTGTTTGTGAACCAATATTCGATGTCATAATAATAATCGTATTTTTAAAATCAACGGTCTTTCCTTTTGAATCTGTTATCCTTCCATCATCCAACATTTGAAGGAGCACGTTAAACACCTCTGGATGTGCTTTTTCAATTTCATCCAGCAAGACCACGGAGTATGGTTTTCTACGAACAGCTTCCGTTAACTGTCCTCCTTCTTCATAGCCAACATATCCTGGAGGAGCACCAATCAAGCGTGAAACTGCATGCTTTTCCATGTACTCAGACATATCAATACGAATAATATGATCTTCGCTGTCAAACAACGTTTCAGCTAACGTTTTAGCTAATTCTGTCTTTCCAACTCCAGTTGGGCCCAGAAAGATAAACGAACCGATTGGGCGATTTGGATCTTGAATGCCTGCTCGTGCTCGAATCACCGCATCAGTTACAAGCGACACTGCCTCATCCTGCCCAATTACGCGCGCTTTTAAAATAGATTCCATTTTTAACAGCTTTTCTCGCTCTCCTTCTACGAGCTTTGACACTGAAATGCCTGTCCATCGTCCCACAATTTCTGCAATTTCTTCTTCCGTAACTTCTTCACGCAGCAAACGAGACTCTTGTTTTTTTGCAGCTTCGGCCTCAAGCTGTTTTAATTCTTTCTCATAGGCTGGAATATGTCCATGACGAAGCTCTGCTGCTTTATTTAGGTCATAACGCCCTTCTGCTTCTTCTAGATCTCGCTTTGCTTTTTCTAGCTTTTCCCTGACGTCTTGGACAGCTTGAATGGACTGCTTCTCCTTCTCCCATTGAAGCTTCATCACGTCTGCTTTTTCAGTTAAGTTCGCTACTTCTTCCCGAATAGCGGTTAGACGCTGTGTACTAGCAAAGTCCGTTTCTTTACTTAATGCAGCCTCTTCAATCTGCAGCTGCATGACTCTTCTTGTTACCTCATCTAATTCTGCTGGCATAGAATCAATTTCTGTTCGAATGGTTGCACACGCTTCGTCAATCAGATCAATTGCTTTATCGGGCAAAAAACGGTCAGATATGTAGCGATCTGACATAACAGCAGCTGAAACAAGAGCCCGGTCATGGATGTTTACACCGTGATGAATTTCAAATCGTTCTTTTAACCCTCGAAGAATAGAAATCGTATCTTCTACCGTTGGCTCTTCAACTAACACTTGCTGAAAGCGGCGCTCTAACGCAGGGTCTTTTTCAATATATTGACGGTATTCATCCAGGGTTGTTGCTCCAATGCAGTGAAGTTCACCGCGAGCAAGCATTGGCTTGAGTAAATTTCCAGCATCCATGGCTCCATCTGTACGGCCAGCTCCTACAATGGTATGAAGCTCATCAATAAATAATAAAATTTGGCCATTGCTTTTTTTGACTTCTTGTAACACCGCTTTTAAACGCTCTTCAAATTCACCGCGAAACTTCGCTCCTGCTACTAAGGCTCCCATATCTAGAGCAAACACCATTTTATCCTTTAATCCTTCCGGCACATCTCTTCGCACAATACGCTGTGCAAGTCCTTCTACAATCGCCGTCTTCCCAACGCCTGGTTCTCCGATTAATACTGGATTATTCTTCGTTTTACGAGACAGGATTCGAATCACGCGACGAATTTCTTGATCTCGTCCAATAACAGGATCTACTTTGCCTTCTCGTACTTCTGCTACCAAATCACGACCATACTTGCTTAAAACTTCATATGTGCCTTCTGGTGTTTGGCTCGTAATGCGCTGGTTGCCACGAATTTTTTGCAGAACTTCCATTAGTTTTTGCTTCGTGATTCCGTACTGGCTAAACAACCTTCCCAAGCTAGTTGTAGAGGCCTCATTAGCAGCGGCTAAAAATAAATGCTCCACCGCCATGTACTCGTCTTTTAAACCGTCTGCCTCTTCTTGAGCTTTAACGAGCAGTTGCTGTAGAGCAGACGTAATATATATTTTGCCAGCTTCAACACCTGAACCTGTTACAGACGGCTTTTTCGCTAGCTCCGCTTCTACACTTTTTACAAACTTCTCTGTTTCAATATGTAAGTGCTCTAAAATACGAACTGCAATTCCATCTGGCTGATGAATCAATGAGTAAAGCAAGTGTAGACTATCAATTTCTTGATGACCTCGCTTGATGGCCTCAGATTGTGCGTTCATAACTCCTTCCTGAAGCTTTTGCGTCATTTTATTTACATCCATTGAAACCCCTCCGTTTTTGACTATTTTTGACCTTTATTTCATATTATAAAATGGTTTTCCCACGCAAGTAAAGCCATCTGCAGAAGATGGCTTTACTTGCGTATTATGGCTTTCTAATATATGTCCAATGACGATCATCATTAGACGTTTCTGGAAAGCGATCTCCTGCTTTTAACTTCACTTTTTTCGGATGATTCACGTTGCTTCCAGTTTCACCAATTTCTATATAAACACCGTTATTTGGCGCTTTTTGACCTGCTGTAAAATGACGATTTTGTCCCATTTCCCTTCCTCCTTCATTAATAAAATCCAGCTCTTCTCTTATACTATGCCCCCTGTTTTTCATTTCATAATCAGGATATGAACTAGGAAAACATTAGAAAAAGCGTTTACATTTAAAGGAATTCCCCTTTTCACTTCACAGTGGCGCAAAGTTTTTTTATACTGGGATATGTACCTTTAACAAGTATCTAAATTAACTATTAAAAATGTAGAAAGGATTTATGCATGGAACAATTTTATTTGCTTTTGAAATATTTATTTTTAGGCCTTTTCCAAGGGATTACAGAGCCAATTCCTGTCTCGTCTAGCGGACATATTGTACTAGCTCAACATTTATTCGGTTTAAATATTGAAGGCCTCAGTTTTGAAATTTTAGTCAATACAGCTTCTCTCATTGCGGTACTCATTATTTATCGTGAAGATATTATTCGACTTATTGTAAATGGCCTTAAGTTCTTAAAAACAAAAGATCCAAATTCGAAATCAGATTTTCAATTTATTATCTATTTAATTATCGGAACAATTCCAGCAGGCGTTATCGGTGTACTGTTTGGCGATGTAATTGAAGCCAATCTAAAATCATTAAAAGTGCTTGGTTTTGCTTTAATTGCTACAGGTATTGCCCTTTGGATTATTCGTAACCTTCGCGGGCGAAAAAATGACGCAGCGCTTTCTGTAAAAGACGCTATCATTATTGGATTAGCACAGGCCGTAGCGCTTATCCCTGGAATTAGTCGCTCAGGGGCAACAATTGTTGCTGCTATGCTACGCGGAACAAAGCAAGAAACGGCTCTTCGTTTCTCATTTTTACTTTACATTCCCGTGAGCTTAGGTGTAACAGTATTAGGAATTAGCGACATCTTAAAGGATCCAAACGTTTCTGAGCTATTACTACCCTATACAGTAGCTTTCTTTGCTTCATTAATCGCTTCTTACTTCTCATTAAAGTGGTTTATGGGCATTATGGCGCGAGGAAACTTAAAATACTTTGCCATTTACTGCTTTATTGTCGGTGCATTAGTGGTTATTTTCCTTTAAACAAAAAATGCGGATGGTTTTTTCCATCCGCATTTTTTTAATGAGCAAATTGAATTGCTTGTTCAATTTCTGTTTTACCGCTTAATATTTCAAACGTTTTGCCAACTGTTGTTTCTTCATCTAAGCTTGCTACAAGTACTTTGGCAACGTCTGCTCGAGGAATTGTTTCTGATTTGTCAGCAATGTCTGTGTTCACATCAATTTCTCCAGTGGCTTTATCATCTGATAAACTTCCTGGACGAACAATTGTATACGCTAGGTTTGATTGTTTTAAATACTCATCCGCAATTGCTTTGGCACGAAGATAGAGTTGAAGCCCATCTGGACCTTGCTCAGGCGCATCCGTCCCCATTGAACTTAACATAACAAAGCGCTTCACTCCTGCTTTCTTTGCTGCATCAATAACATTCTTCGCTCCATTTTGATCCACGGCAATTGTCTTATCATCTCCCGTATGACCACCAGATCCTGCGGTAAAGATAACAGCATCCATTCCTTTAACTGCTTCTGATACGTCTTTTTCTAAATCAGCTAATACCACATCTACATTTTGTTGTTCGAATGCTTGTTTTTGTTCTTCTTCACGAACCATTGCATATGGTTGGTGTTGACTAGAGCTAGCTAATAATTCAACTACTTGCTTACCTGTTGTTCCATTTGCTCCTACTACTAAAACTTTCATTATGTCCTCACCTTTCGTTCTGCTTAATATGTTTATCGTGTTCCCCGGGATTGTCCAAATTAAACATGATACGAAAGGAACATATATACAACAAGCTGTGACATAACGAAATGATTCCATCTCTAAGACGAACCATAACGTTTCTAAACGAGTTAGGTTGTAAAAACAAGTTCGTTCCACTGCGCTTAAGACATTCGCTTTCCGCGAGAGTCGAGTGTCTTAAGCTCCATTCCACTAGTTTTTAGTGGTTTTTCAAACTAACAAAAACTATCCGAGCTACCAAAAGTATTTAACTTTCAATAGCTCGGACAGTTCATTGACTGAAATACTTATGTCCCAGTCTCTTTATGCCATCATTACGCTAATATTGCTTGCAGCAATGCTTTTTGTACGTGCATGCGATTTCCGGCTTGCTGGAATACAACGGAGTTCGGCCCGTCAATAATGCTTGCTGTTACTTCTTCTTCACGATGTGCAGGTAAGCAATGTAAAAACAGATAATCTGACTTAGCATGCTGAACAAGCTCATCGTTCACTTGATACGAAGCAAATACTTCTAAACGCTTTTTCGCTTCTTCTTCCTGCCCCATACTCGTCCATACATCTGCATAAATAGCATCAGCATTTTGAACAGCTTTAACAGGATTTTCTGTAATTGTAATGGTTGCTCCAGTTTCGCTGGCAACTTTTTTTGCATATTCCGTTACAAATTCCTTTGGTTCATAGCCAGAGGGACAACCAATTGAACAATCAACTCCCATTTTTGCACATGCAATCATTAGTGAATGAGCTACATTATTTCCGTCACCTACGTAAGCTACCTTTAAACCGCTGAACGTTTGTTTATGCTCATAAATTGTAAGCAAATCCGCTAGTGCTTGGCACGGATGATAATCATCCGTCAAGCCATTAATTACCGGGATAGAAGCGTATTCTGCCAGCTCTTCTATTTTAGAATGTTCAAACGTACGGATCATAATCGCATCGATAAACTGCGACAGCACTTGAGCCGTATCGCCAATTGTTTCACCGCGGCCAATTTGAAGGTCTTGACTGCTTAAAAACAACGCATTTCCACCCAGCTGAAGCATGCCTGCTTCAAACGATACACGCGTTCGTGTAGATGACTTTTCAAAAATCATTCCCAATGTTTTTCCTTCAAGCGTTTTAACGATTTCTCCATTTTCATGCTTTTCTTTTAAGGTAATAGCGCTTTCTAGTAAAAACATAATATCTTCTGGTGTTAAATCTTTTAACGTGAGCAAATCTTTACCTTTTAAGTTTGCGGATGCTGATACGGTACTCATGAGATTGTCACTTCCTTTTCGTTATGTTGAAACCATTCTTGTATTGACGATACACTATACTCACTTACATGATATGACTGTAAGAACAGTTCAAACGTTTCTAGTTCTGTTAGTACTAGCAGACCGTGCTTTAATGCAAGCATACGATTATCTTTCTTTGCAGAATCAAAACTTACAAATAGTAATGCTTCTTTACCTTTTGTCCACGCTTGTAAATCTTTCGTATCTGCCAGTTTCAAGCCAGCATGGGTAATCGCTGTTTTTAACTCTTCTGATACTTCTGCTGCATCAATATAGACTTCAACAGCTTCTTTTTTAGATGTTACGTATTGATGAAATGCTTTTTTAGATGCTTCTTCAATTGTAGAAGCAATCGCAATTCCTTCTCCCGTTGATTTCATTTCCGGCCCAACAAGCGGGTCTACTCCTGATAACTTACTTGTCGAAAAGACAGGAAACTTAACTGTTACGTATGATGGGTCTGGCAATAAACCCGTTTGTTCGCTCATTTCCGACAAAGATTTCCCGAGCAATACTTGCGTTGATAGCGAAATAAGCGGAACATCGCATACTTTACTTACAACAGGGACTGTACGACTTGCACGAGGGTTTACCTCTAAAACATATACTTCGTCGTTATAGATTACATATTGAATATTCATAATTCCTTTATAGTTAAGCTTTTGAACAATTTTTTGAGCATATAAAACCATTTGTTGTTTATGAGCGTTCGTTACACTTTGAGCTGGTAGAAGCGCATAGCTATCACCAGAGTGAACACCTGCTTTTTCAACATGCTCAACGATTGTTGGAATTAAAACGTCTTTTCCATCGCAAACGACATCCACTTCAGCTTCTTGCCCCGGATAGTAAGCATCGAGAAGCATTGGGAAATGTGATGGTTTAATGGATGATAAACAATCCATGAGCTCCTGTTCACTTTGAAGCGTAAGCATTCCTTTTCCTCCAATAACGTAAGAAGGACGAATTAATAACGGAAAGCCCATTTCTTTTGCCTTTTTCACAAGCTGTTGCTCGTTGTCTGCCATCTCACCAGGAATATGAGGAATATGACAATCGTCTAACAGCTGATAAAACTGTTCGCGGTCTTCCAGTGCATCAATCATGCTGTTAGTAATACCAAGCAAGTTCACTCCTGCTTCTTCAAGTCCTTTAACTAATGAAATAGCCGTTTGCCCGCCATACTGAACGATAACGTCATTTACGCTTTCTGCTTCTAAAACGTTTAAGACATCTTCAACCGTAACTGGTTCAAAATAGAGGCGATCTGCTACTTCAAAGTCTGTGCTAACCGTTTCTGGATTGTTGTTAATTAAAATTGTTTCATAACCGGCCTTTTCAAGCGCCCACACACCGTGTACAGAGCTGTAGTCAAATTCTACACCTTGCCCAATTCGAATCGGTCCAGACCCGATAATTGCCACTTTTTTGTTTGAAGACGTTTCGATTTCATTTTCCCCATAGTAGCTAGAATAGAAATATGCAGTAGATGATTCAAATTCTGCTGCGCACGTATCAACCATTTTGTAGCTTGGATAAATCTTCATATTTTTACGCTTCGAGCGTACTTGCAGCTCTGAAACATTCCAGATCGATGCTAAATATGCATCAGTAAAGCCTTGTTCTTTTGCATTCTTTAGTGCTTCTTTTTCAATTGAATCCAAATTAACGTTCTTTAATTCTTGCTCTTGTTTAATTAAGTTACTGAAATGATTTAAATAGAAATAATCAATTTCCGTTTTTTCATGAATCTCTGTTGTTGTCACACTTCGACGTAGCAATTCTAAAATGATAAAGATTCGCTCGTCACTTTGATCTGCTAGCTTATCAAATAGAGCTTCTAAAGATAAATCCTGTAGTTCTTCTACTTCTAGTCCATTTAAATCAATTTCAAGAGACGATAATGCTTTTTGGAAGCTTCTTGTAAAGGTACGATCAATCGCCATTACTTCACCTGTTGCTTTCATCTGCGTTCCGAGCGTTCTTTCTGCATAGAAGAATTTATCAAATGGCCATCTAGGAAACTTAACAACCACATAGTCTAACGCTGGTTCAAAGCTAGCATACGTATCGCCCGTAACAGGGTTTAATAACTCATGAAGGTTATATCCAACGGATAGTTTCGCTGCAATCTTTGCAATTGGATATCCCGTCGCTTTTGATGCTAAAGCTGATGAACGACTGACGCGCGGATTTACCTCAATCAGATAATATTGCTTGCTAGTAGGATCAAGCGCAAATTGAATATTACAACCACCAATAATACCAAGCGCTGAGATAATTTTAATCGATGATGAACGCAGCATCTGATACTCAACGTCTGTTAATGTTTGTGAAGGTGCGACTACAACAGAATCCCCTGTATGTACACCAACTGGATCAATATTTTCCATGTTACAAATTGTAATGCATGTTCCGTTGGCATCACGCATGACTTCATACTCTACTTCTTTAAATCCTGCGATGCTTTTTTCAACTAAACATTGGTGAATAGCACTTTCTCGAAGACCTGACGTAGCAAGCTTTTCAAGTTCTTCTAGTGAATGTGCAATCCCTCCACCAGTTCCACCCAGAGTATAGGCTGGTCGAACAATAACTGGAAAGCCGATTTCTTTCGCAAACGTTAACGCTTGCTCAACTTCTGTTACAACTTCACTTTCAGGAACCGGTTCATTTAGTTCTTGCATCAGAGCACGAAACTCTTCACGGCTTTCTCCTTGCTTAATAGATTCAATTGGTGTACCTAGCAGTTTCACACCGTATTTTTCTAAAATTTGATGTTCATGTAGCTCTAACGCTAAGTTCAGTCCCGTTTGTCCTCCTAGTGTTGCTAAAAGTCCATCTGGTTTTTCTTTTGCAATAACCTTTTCAACAGAATCCACTGTGAGTGGTTCAAAATAAATGCGATCAGCTATATGCGTATCCGTCATAATGGTAGCCGGGTTGTTGTTAATTAAAATGACTTCATAGCCTTCTTCTTTCAGTGAAAGACACGCTTGTGTGCCTGAGTAATCAAATTCCGCTGCTTGCCCAATGACAATTGGACCAGAGCCAATAACTAAAATGGTTTGTATTGTTTTATCTTTAGGCATATACTTTTTCGCTCCCAACTTGCTGTACTTGCTTCATAAATTCATCAAAGATATATGTGCTATCACTTGGTCCCGGATGCGCTTCTGGGTGATACTGTACTGATAACACCGGAAGTTGCTCATGTACAAGACCTTCAACTGACTGATCATTTACATTTTTAAATCGTACTTTAAGAGGCGTTTGTTCGATTGTCATTTCATCTACCACATAGCTATGGTTTTGTGACGTCATACATACTTTGTTCGTGAATAAATCAATAACAGGCTGATTTGCTCCACGATGACCGAACATTAATTTTTTGGTTTTTGCACCGAACGCTAGGCCAATTAACTGGTGACCAAAGCAAATTCCAAGCGTTGGATACTTACTGATAATTGCTTTGATTTCTGATAATTGATTCGCCACTTGCATCGGGTCTCCCGGTCCGTTTGATAGAACAATTCCATCTGGCTTTAAGTCTTTAATTTCGTCTAGTGAAGTCGAATAAGGAACCACCGTCACTTTGCAACCACGGTTTAACAATTCTTGTAAAATAGACTTCTTACAGCCAAAATCCATTAGTACAATATGTTGTTTATCTCCAGCGTGTGATACAACTTCTTTCGTTGATACTTGCTTAACTACGTATGGTTCAGAGTGCGTTACTACGTTACCTTGAGCAGAAGCGGAAAAGGCTGCTTGCATTGTACCCTCTTTTCGAATTCGTTTAACGACCGCTCTCGTATCCACATGTGTGATAAGAGGAATATTCCACTTTTTCAAATATTGCTTAAAGCTATACATCGCTTCATAATGGAATCCTTCATCGGAACATTCGTATACGACAACGCCTGCTACGTGAGGTTTTTTACTTTCAAAGTCTTTTTCATTAATTCCGTAATTTCCAATCAATGGATAGGTGAAAACAATAATCTGGTCTTTATAAGAAGGATCCGTCACAACTTCTTGATAGCCTGTCATTCCTGTAAAAAAGACAATTTCTCCGCTTGCTTGGTGAGAGGCAGTATGTTCAATACTACCTTCAAATGAATCTCCGTTTGCTAAATGTAAATATCCATTCATTTTGCATCCCTCTTCGAATAATTATTTATTTTAAAGAATTTTTATACATAAATCCCAAAAAAATACCGGTTATATCGTTACCTTAAGCTCTTGAAATACTTGCTTCATAATATTTAGTGCTTCTGCCAATTCTTCATTACTTACTGTTAATGGCGGTAGTAAACGTATCACGTGAGGACCTGCACCTAACACTAAGAGCCCTTTTTCACGCATCTCAGTGATTAACTGTGCTTGATATTCACCGCATTCAATACCAATCATAAAACCTTTTCCACGAACTTCTTTAACAACCGAATAGCTTTCTAGCATTTCTGCTAACCGATTGTTGAAAGTGACTGACTTGGCATTGACTTCTTCTAAGAATTGCTTATTAAAAATAATTTGTAGCGTTGCTTTAGCCGATGCTAAGGCAATTGGATTCCCTCCAAATGTCGTACCATGGCTTCCTGGTCCAAATGACTCCGTTAAAAAGGCTTTCCCAATCATCGCACCAACAGGCATTCCGCTTCCTAACCCTTTTGCAGCTGTAATAATATCAGGAGATAAATTAAAATGCTGATAAGCAAATGGTTTACCTGTTCGACCGATTCCTGTTTGTACTTCATCGACAATAAACAGCGCACCGTATTCCTGACATAGCTTTTGAATAGTTGTTAAAAAGCTTTCTGTTCCTGGCACTACCCCACCTTCACCTTGAACAACTTCTGTCATGATTGCAGCTACCGTATCATCCATTTCCGCCTCTAAGCTTTCTACGTCATTATATGGAAGATAAACAAACTCATTAACAAGCGGTCCAAATCCTTCATGAATTTTTGCTTGCCCAGTTGCCGTCATTGTTGCAAACGTACGACCATGGAATGATTTCGTAAACGTAATAATTTTATGCTTTTTGGTATGCTTTCTCGCTAGTTTAATAGCTGCTTCGTTAGCTTCTGCTCCGCTGTTACAAAAGAATACTGCGTCTCCGCTTGAATTAGCAACAAGCAAGCTAGCTACTTCTTCTTGAATGGATTGATGAAATAAATTAGACACGTGCCATACTTTATTTAACTGTTCTTCTACTGCTTTTTGAACTTCCGGATGACGATGTCCCACGTTACATACGGCAATGCCTGAAATAAAATCTAAATATGTTTGATTCTTTTCATCCGTTAAATGTGTTCCGTTTGCTTCTTTTACATGTATATCAAGACGTTGATACGTTGGAAATAACGAGCTCATCTTTGTCCTCTCCACCTTTAATAGTATGTTTAATTGCAGTTCCGACTAAGTTTCCATTTTGATCTAAAAAGCCGTTAATACCGCTGATAATATTGACTTCGTGTAGCGTTGGAGACAGCGCTTTGACTGCTGACATGACCTTCGGAATCATACCACCATAAATGGTTTTCTCTTCGATTAGGTAGTTCACTTCTTCTACCGTCAATTCTGGTAACAGCTGCTGGTCTTTTAAAACACCTTGCACATCCGTTACAAACATGAGCTTTTCTGCTCCGAGTGCCTTAGCAATCGAACCTGCTGCTACATCAGCATTGATGTTAAACATCTCACCTTGGATATTTACACCAATAGATGAAATAACTGGAATATAACTTTGATCTATTAGCTGCTTTAAAAGCTGCTCATTAACAGAAACCACTTCGCCGACATAACCTAACTTTTCAAAGTCGATAGCTTCGGCTTCTAAGAGCTGTGCATCACACCCTGATAAACCAACTGCTTGGAGGCCTTGAATTTGAATATCGCGCACCAGCTGTTTGTTTACTTTTCCTGAGAGCACCATTGTCACTACTTCTAAGGCTTCTTTAGATGTTCGGCGCAAGCCATCGACAAACTCTGCTTCAATATTAAGCTTTGCTAGCATATTCGCAATATCTGGACCGCCACCATGTACCAATACAATATTATGTCCACTGTCAATCAGCTTTTTTAAATCCCGAAAAAATGAATTGGTTAGCTGATTAATGATGCTTCCTCCACATTTTATAACAATTGTTTTTACACCTGACATCGTCTTCTCTCCTTACGTTCGGTAACTTGCATTAATTTTCACGTAATCGTAGGTTAAGTCACACCCCCATGCTTTCCCTTTGGCTGTTCCTTCATTAAGAGATACATTCACAGCTACATGTTCCTGCTGTAAATAGTTTTTAGCCGCTTCTTCATCAAACGCTTGAGGCTGACTATTTTTCAGCATCACGATGTCACCTAACGCCACCGTTATATCATTTGGATTAATTTTGACTCCACTGTAGCCAACTGCGCAAATAATTCTTCCCCAGTTTGCATCCGCTCCGTACATCGCTGTTTTGACAAGACTTGAACCAACAATTTGTTTAGCAATTATATTGGCTTCTTCGTTGGTAGCAGCGCCTTCAACATTTACTTCAATAAGCTTTGTTGCGCCTTCTCCATCGCGAGCAATTTGCTTGGCAAGATCCTCACACACAAGTCGAAGTGCCTCATAAAATGCTTTCCAATCAGAGTGATTGACCGTTAGCGTTTCGTTTTCAGCCTTGCCATTTGCAAGTACTAACACCATATCGTTTGTTGATGTATCTCCATCAACCGTAATTTGGTTAAAACTTTTATTCGTAATAGAGCGAAGCGCATCTTGTAAAACAGCTGATTCGATATTGGCATCTGTCGTTACAAATCCAAGCATCGTTGCCATGTTAGGATGAATCATACCTGACCCTTTTGCTGCTCCACCAATCGTAACGGTTTTTCCATCTACGACCACTTCATAACAAGCAGTTTTCATCACCGTGTCAGTTGTTAAAATCGCTGTTTGAAAAGCTTCTGCTCCTTTCTGCGTGTTTACTGGTTGGAGTTGCTTAATTCCTGCATTAATCTTCTTCATGTTTAATAGTTCGCCAATTACTCCTGTAGAAGCGACGGCTACATAATGAGCCGGTACATGAAACTGCTCAGCGCTTGTAGCACGCATTTCATATGCGTCTTCTAAACCTTGCTCACCTGTACAAGCATTCGCACAAGCGCTGTTCACAACAACGGCTTGTAATTTTTGTTCTTGACTGATGCTATCTTTTGTCACATATAAAGGTGCTGCTTGAAACGTATTCAGCGTATAAACTGCCGCACAATTAGCAGGCACTTCACTCATAATAACCCCAATATCTTTTTTCTCATATCGAAGTCCTGCGTGAACTCCCGCAGCGGAAAATCCTTTTGGACTAACAACTGTACCATTCTCTATCTTTTTAATATCTAGCAAACTCTTTTTTACTGTAATCACATTATTCCCTCCTACGCTGCTCATCATGGATAAACAGGTAATCCATTAATACCTAAATTCTCTTCAAAGCCCAGCATGATATTTGCATTATGTACGGCTTGCCCTGCTGCACCCTTCATCAAGTTATCAATGACTGAGACAATTGTGACCCTTTTTGTACGCTCATCGTAATCAAGGCCTATATCACAATAGTTTGATCCGCTCACTTCTTTTGTTGATGGAAATTCTCCCAGCTTCCTCACTCGAACAAAAGGCTTTGCTTCATACGCCTGCACATACAGTGCATGAAGTTCTTCTATCGACTTTTCTTCTTTTAATTGTGCGTACATCGTAGTCATGATTCCTCGCGTCATTGGAATGAGATGCGTATTAAACATTACGTTACCAATTTCAGAATCCCATCGTGATAATATGGATTCAATTTCTGGAATATGTTGATGCTTATTAACTTTATAGATTTTCATATTTTCATTAATTTCAGCATAATGTGCGAGTTGAGACAGCCCACGACCCGCTCCTGAAATACCGGACTTTGCATCAATAATAATAGAATTAGAAACCACTATCTTTTCTTGAGCAAGCGGTGCTAGCCCTAATAACGTTGCCGTTGGGTAACATCCTGGGTTTGAAATAAAGTCAGCGGATGATACCTCATCTGCAAACCATTCTGATAAGCCATAAATGGCCTTCTCTAAATCTTCCAAACTAGCAGAAGGCTTTTTATACCATTGCTCATATAACTCTTCATCTTTTAATCGAAAATCTCCTGAGAGATCAACTACTTTTAATCCTTCGTTAATTAGTGTGGGAACTAGTTTACTCGATACCCCTGAAGGAGTTGCTGTGAAAACCAGTTCAACTTCTTTTGCCATTTCTTTAGGATTAATTCCTTTTAATTTATATGCAAAATGGGATAAGTGTGGATAAACTTCAGATATTGGCAAATCATTTTGTGAAGATGAATAAACCGAATGAATATTAAAATGTGGATGACCGTCTAACAACCGAATTAGTTCGACGCCACCGTAACCTGTTGCTCCAACAATACCGACGTTAACCTGTGTCATAATACTACTCCTTTTTCTACGTAACTGTTTGAATTATTTCTCATTATAATACTGTATAAAAATAAAATCAAACGAATATTTAAAAAAAGTCTATCTTTTTTTGAAGTTTATTATTTTGTTTTAAATATACATACAAATTAATTTTTATTACATAATATTCAAAAAAAGTACTCCAACTTTTAAGCTGAAGTACTTTTTCTTCACTGAATGCCTAATGCGATTTTCGCATATCGTGACATTCTCTCCTTTTCCCATGGAGGGTTAAAGGTAATATTCACTTCGACATTTTCAACGCCGTCTACCTCGATTACATTTTTCTTTACGTCTTCTGTAATTGCTCCTGCTAACGGGCAACCAATTGATGTTAACGTCATCGTCACAACAACTGTTTGGTTCTCCTCCATAATTACGTCGTAAACAAGGCCTAAGTTTACAATATCAACGCCTAGTTCAGGGTCAACTACCTCTTCCAGTGATTCCATGATCTTTTCTTTTAATTGTTCATCCATGTCGCAATCTCCTTTCATATATGAGATTCTTTTTTGATTGTTTTACCGTAACAATCTCATTTCTATCTGTCAAACGTTGTGCTTTGTTCTTTCCACAAACTTATGTAAGATAGAAAATAAGCGAATGAATTACGCTCTTTTTTAATATATATAAATCCAACTAATTAAGTTCGATTACTTATTAAGATGTGTAAAGGAGACTGTATGAATACAAAAAAACATTTAATTGCTTTAGATTTAGACGGCACGCTATTAGCTGATAATAAAACCATTCTACCTTTCAAATGAAGACAATGGTATTGCTTATTATTTGGAAAAGACCTTAAATTTATAACTTAACTATTTTTTGAAAGCACAGGTAATTTTTTTTACGCTATCTTTTCATCAAAGCTGCACACACTATAATCGACGCTTAGTTAAGTGTCGATTTTCTTTATTTTAGAGGAGGAAGATATGATGGGTAGAAGCAATCGATCAAAGCGTTTTGTCAAACAAGGTGCAGATGCAGTACAAAAGCATGATGAACGTATTCCTTATCATATGACACTGGCGGAGGCTGAAGCGTTTCAAGCCCAGCAAAGCCACGCTCCTCATGGAGGTCAATAACGTATGAAACAGTCATTTTTTCAACAAGTAAAAGAGACAATCCAAAATGTTGTTTCAAATCGCTCTGAGCATCATAAAGGCGAGAGTCTTTCAAATCATGAAAATCATAAAAGCCACAACGGCGAACTTGATATTTCAGGCGAAATGTTAAAAGCCGTGATGTCGGATGCTTCATCTCAAGAACAGGAGAAAATTCAGCATTTCGAAAATTCTTTAAATCAAACATATAATACAAAGCAGGCTGCTTCATCACACACGCCAGCAGGTCAGATGGAAATTGCGGAAGATATGTTATCTCATATTGAAAACAATGCCTCTCCATCTGAACAAGCACAGCTGCATGAGCTTGCTGAATATTTAGAAAAAAAGAATTAATAAAAGCAAAAGCACGCTATGTATTGCAGCGTGCTTTTGCTTTTATTCTTCTTTGCGAAATAACCCGAATATGCCTGTCGTTTGTACAATATTCGTAAACGCATGAGGATCGACGTCTTTAATAGTTTTTTCTAAATCAAAAAGCTCATATCTTGTCAAAACAATCATTAGCATTTCTTTTTCTTCATTTGTAAAACCACCTTTTGCAGGAACAGCGGTGATACCTCGTACCAACTTGGAATGAATGGCTTTTCTAAGCTCCTCGCCTTTTTTGGTTACAATCATCGCTGTCACTTTCACGTGGCGCGTATGAATAACATCGATGACTCGAGTCGTTGTATATAAGGCAACGAGCGTATATAACGATTTTTCAGCCCCATATAACAGACCTGCAGCTGCAATAATGACAGCATTTAACGTAAATAAATAGCCACCGATTGGCTTATCTTTCATACGGGACAACACCATAGCAATGATGTCTAATCCTCCTGTTGAAGCACCAAACTTCAGCGTAATTCCTACTCCTACAGCTAAAATGACTCCTCCAAATACCGCGTTTAAAATGATGTCTTGAGATAAAGCTTCAATCGGTACAAACTCTAAAAACACCGTTGTAGCTAAAACGCTATAAAAGCTATAAATCGTAAACGTCTTACCTACCTTTTTCCATCCTAAAATTGTTACGGGAATGTTTAATAAAAGCAGCAAAATACCTGTGGAAATTGTAAACGGCGTATAGTCAGTTACAACGCTTGAAATTAATTGGGCGACTCCTGTAAATCCACTGGAATAAACATTCGCTGGAATTAGAAATAAGTTTAAAGCAACTGCGTTTAATAAAGCACCAACTGTAATAACAATAATTTTTTTGACTTCCAGCCACTTGTTCAATCGTTTCAAACCTCCAAACTTATGTATACATGTAGTATTTGCTCATTCTTTTTTTATAGTATGAACATTTTTATTTCATAAAAAAATTATTCATAAATTGTATTTTTTCCTCAGTGCTTATACACTAGTATTATTATTGTATTTATTTTCTTTTCATCAAACCGTAAAAAAATAAACGCTTAGATAAATGTAGTAGGAAGGTGACATTTATGTCAATAAAAATTTTAACAGATAGTGCTAGTGACTTACCTTGTTCTTTTTTCAAAGAAAATAACGTTTCATTGCTTCCTCTTCGCGTTCATTTACGCGACACGGAATATTTAGATTTAGAAACAATTAATCCTGCAGAAGTATACGAAGCCATTCGAGAAGGAGCAATGCCGAAAACATCTCAAGCTGCTCCAGCTACTGTATATGAAACATTTGAAGAGTTGGCTAAATCAGGTGAGCAATGTATTTATATTGCATTTTCTTCTGAACTCTCAGGAACCTACCAAACAGCTGTGATGGTCAAAAACGAACTATTGGAAACATACCCTAACTTCGAGTTAGAAATTATTGATACAAAATGTGCGTCTCTTGGGCAAGGTCTTGTTGTACACTATGCTGTTCAACAGCTGGCAGCTGGTCTCAACTTTAAAGAACTTGTATCTAAAACAAGACAATATGCGTCTAGCATGGAGCATATCTTTACTGTAGACGACCTTGATTTTCTTGCACAAGGCGGACGCGTAAGCAAAGCTTCTGCATTTGTTGGAGGATTGCTAAATATCAAGCCTTTATTACATGTTGAAGATGGTAAACTCGTTCCAATTGAAAAATTAAGAGGGCGTAAGAAAGTGTTAAAGCGTATGATTGATATCATGGACGAACGCGGTGCAAAAAATCTAGCTGATCAAACCATTGCAATTAGCCACGGTGATGATGAAGAAACAGCTATGCAGTTAAAAGCACTGATTGAAGAGCGATTCGGCTGCAAGTCGTTTTTAATTAACATGATTGGAGCTGCCGTTGGTTCTCACGCTGGACCTGGGACGATTGCTCTTTTCTTTTTAAACGAAATTATCGAATAATGCTTGTAGTTAAGGGTAATCTAACGATATGTTCTAAAAAGGAGTGTGTGTTAGAATGCCTCATACAAGTGATAACGATAAAAAGGCAAAAGATAATCAAGCAAAGCAAGAACAAAAGAATCTACATGAACAAAGAAATAGACAAGCAGGAAAACATTCATTTTCTAAAAAAACGGATCATCTATAAAGGCATTACAAAACCGCTTGGAAGCTTCCAAGCGGTTTTGTAATGCCTTTATTTATCTTTTTTGAAGTATGTCCATCCTTCTTCTTGATAAACCTTATCTTCTTTCATCAGCTTTCCTAATGCGCGCTTAAACGCTGCTTTACTCATATTGAAACGCGTGCGAATATCTTCTGGGTAACTTTTATCCCAAAATGGCATAACGCCTCCGCGGCTTTCCATGTAATCGTATAGAACTTGCGCATCTTCATCCATACTTTCTTGCTTACGAGGTAGCAACGAAACATTCAGTGTACCGTCTTCTTTTACATTCACAACGCGTCCCGTTACAAGCGCACCAATCTTCGGTTCTTTCTTACGTTCTGATTCATGAATAAATCCAACGTAGCCTTCTTCTGTCATAATGAAAGATCCTACTCGTAGCACGCGATAGATACGACCCGTGACTTCACGATTAAACAGATGACTTGGAGCCGGCTTAGCCATTGCTTTCATAACATCATCTGTTGCCACTTTCCCGTAAATTTTTCCATGCTTTGATATTTTCATCGTACAGTAAAGCTTGTTTCCTACATCAGGCCACAGACTTTCTAAAGCTGGAAGATCCGTTGAACCGATCAGCATATCTTTACTCATACCAATATCCACAAATACACCTAAGTCATCATTTACGTCAACTACTTCGACCCACGCATACGTTCCCTCTTCGACAACTGGCATATGCATAGTAGCAGTTAATCGACTTTGGTTATCTAAATATACAAACACTTCTACTTCTTCTTGCTCTGCTAGCTCTTGCGTTGTTTCATTTTTATGAAGAAGGATTTCTCCATCTTCACTGTCAAGCATATATCCCATCGGCGTTTCACGACTTACAGTCAAATATGCTCTTTGGCCTGGTTTTACTCTACTCATTTTTTATCCATCCTTTATGTGAAGTTCCTTTATTTCTTTTATGATCAAATTGTATTATCATCATTGATTCTACATTATGAAAACAAACGTTCAAAATTGTATTGTATCAATTTCAAGATGCTTGTTCAATATCAGTTGTATCCCCTTTTCGTTTTATTTATAATTAAAGAAAAAAACAAGGAGGATTCTATGGCAAAAGATAGCTCATTTGATGTAGTATCACAGGTTGACTTACAAGAAGTAACAAACGGAATTACAATGGCTTTAAAAGAAATTCGAAACCGCTATGATTTTAAAGGAAGTAAAAGCGACATTTCTGTCGATAAAGAAGAGCTTGTATTAATTTCCGACGATGAGTTTAAGCTAGAGCAGCTAAAAGATGTTATGGTTTCAAAATTAATTAAGCGCGGTGTACCAACAAAGAACATTGAATATGGAAAAGTTGAGAACGCTTCAGGTGGTACGGTCCGCCAGCGCGGTAAACTGATTCAAGGTATCGATAAAGAAAATGCTAAAAAAATTAATAATTTAATCAAAAAAAGCGGTTTAAAAGTAAAGAGCCAAATTCAAGATGATCAGCTTCGCGTAAGCGCTAAAAGCCGGGATGACCTACAGCAAGTAATCGCAGCGATTAAAGAAGCGGATTTGTCAATTGACGTGCAGTTTATTAATTACCGCTAAGTTTATTCATTATTGTTAAGGGTAAAGACCAGTAGCTATGCTATTGGTCTTTTTTTCCTTTATGCATACTTATTCTAGCACCACGCATACTATTTACATTCTATATCATCAATTACTTTTAAAGGAGTGTATAAGCAAATGAGTCAACAACAGCAAAAACAAACCTTTCCCCCACAACATCAGCAAAAACAACCTGGCATTGAATCAGAAATGAACCCAAAACCAACTGCGATTGAGCCGGAATACAAAGCTAGTGGAAAACTTTCTGGAAAAGTAGCGATTATTACAGGCGGTGACAGCGGTATTGGACGTTCAGTTGCGTATCATTTCGCAAAGGAAGGCGCCAATATTGTTATTACGTATTTAGATGAGCATGACGACGCAGATGAAACGAAGAAGACCATTGAAGAATATGGTGTATCATGCTTAGCTCTTTCTGGAGACATTGGTGAAGAGCCGTTTTGTGAAAAAGTAGTTCATGAAACCATTGAGAAATTTGGACAGCTTGATATCTTAGTAAATAACGCTGCTGAGCAGCACCCTCAAAAAGATATTACACAGATTAGTGCTGAGCAGCTGCAGCGAACATTTCAAACAAATATTTTCTCATTTTTTTATTTTACAAAAGCAGCGATGCCTCACTTAAAAAAAGGAAGTTCTATTATCAATACAACATCTGTGACTGCTTACCATGGTCACGATCAGCTTATTGATTATTCATCAACAAAAGGAGCCATTGTATCATTTACGCGCTCGTTGTCAGCATCATTAGCTGCGAAAGGTATTCGAGTAAATGGTGTTGCTCCTGGACCTATTTGGACACCTCTTATCCCTTCAACCTTTGATGAACAACAAGTAGCTTCATTTGGTGCAGATACGCCGATGCAGCGTGCTGGCCAGCCTTCTGAGCTTGGACCTGCTTATGTATTTTTAGCAAGCAACGATTCATCCTATATATCTGGACAAGTTATCCATATAAACGGTGGAACGATTATAAATGGATAATACGTTACTGAAGCTGTAGATTTCCCTACAGCTTCTTCTTTTTTGCATATAAAAGACATATCTGCTTAAATAATAAATGATAAGATGCTGCTTAAATAATAAATGATAAGATGCTGCTTTAAAGGGGATTGAGGAAATGACAAAGTCTAACTATTCTACACCGCTGGTTCAGTCCATCTTTGAAAAAATCATTAATGAAGTTGATGCTGGTATTCATGCAATTGATGAACATGGTACAACCATTATTTATAATGAACAAATGATGAAAATGGAATCAATGGAAAAACATGATGTGCTTCATAAGAACTTGCTTGATGTCTTCATGTTCCAAGATAATCAAGAAAGTACGCTTGTCAAAGCTCTACGTGAGGGTAAAACAACCATTAATGTCAAGCAAACGTACTTTAACAATAAAGGAAAGGAAATTACTACAATCAATAATACCTTTCCAATTATTGATGATGGAAAAATTAAAGGGGCGGTTGAAATTGCGAAAGATGTAACTCAACTTGAAAAGCTCATCCGCGAAAACAACCGACACCGAGAGTCAAAAATGGTGACGTTTGAGCAGATCATCGGTAGCAGTACCGCTATTCAAGATGTAGTGAATATCGCTAAACGAGCCACGCGCACTCCTTCATCCGTTTTGATTGTAGGTGACACAGGCACCGGGAAAGAGTTATTTGCTCAAAGCATACATAATGGAAGCAGTCGATCAGCTAAACCGTTTATTTCACAAAACTGCGCAGCAATTCCAGATACCTTAATGGAAAGTCTTCTTTTCGGCACAGTGCGTGGTGCTTTTACGGGCTCAGCAGACCAGCCTGGACTTTTTGAACAAGCTAATGGAGGAACACTGCTGTTAGATGAAATAAATTCGCTTCCTACAAATCTTCAAGCAAAGCTGCTTCGTGTTTTGCAGGAAAAAACGATTCGTCGCATTGGTGACACGAAAGAAAGAACGATAGATGTTCGCATTATCGCTAATATGAACGAAGATCCCATTGACGCTATTAACGAAAACCGATTGCGAAAAGACTTATACTATCGCTTAGGGGTCGTTACGCTACAGATTCCTCCTCTAAGAGAGCGTAAAGAAGATATCCCAGAGCTTGTTCAAACATTTATTCAAAAATACAACGATCGCTTTCAAATGGAGGTAATGGGAATTGATGAACGAGTCATGTCGTCTTTTTCACAATACGAGTGGCCAGGTAACGTTAGAGAGTTAGAACATGTCATTGAAGGCGCGATGAACCTCATGATTGGTGAGGAGGAAATTCATTACCATCACTTGCCATTTCAATATCAAAACCGCTTCCTTCCCCCTGTTAATACCAAAGTGATAAGCCAGGTACGGAATGAAGATCAAGCCTATGTCCCTTTGAAAAAACAGCTTTTACAGTTTGAAGCTCACTGTATTAAAGAGGCGCTAGAACACCATGAAGATAACATTTCACAGACAGCTAAGGCACTAGGAATGAGTAGACAGAGCTTACAATATCGGATGCGCCGTTTGAATATAACGAAATAAGGCTTTTGCCTTATTTCGTCTTCAATAGCTCCGTTGTCACATGCTGGATGAACTGAGGTAAAATCTTAAATGAATAAGGCTTATAGACTCTTTCCGTCCATTTATGACCATCTTTTCCATATACGCCAAGGTTGATAGATGGAATGTCTAAATCCTTAATTTCTTGAAATGGGATGGTTTGATCAAACTCCCAACCTGGAAAATTCCTCGTGAAAGACTGTATTTCTTCTTGCGTTTCTGAAAATGATAAAAAACTTCCATCAGATAAATAAGGAAAAAACTTTCGCACTTCGAATTTCTCATTCGTTTCAGAAGTGAACTTTTCCACACAAGCATGTATCACGTTCACAAGTTCATGCCCTTTCTCAGTGCTTACGTCTACGTGATTATGCGGTAAATAAGGTGGTGCATAAAACAAAATCACTCGAGGCTTATGAGAAGCATCCAAAGCTTGAAGTGCTTCTACTAGTTTAAAAGCTTTCATTCGAGCTTCTAACGACTCATATTTAATTAGCGTTTGCTCGATATGAGAGCGCGGATCAATGCCTTGTATTTGTAAGTCTAGAAGGTACTGGTGTAACGTAACGACTTCTACCTCAAATGACAGGGTGCGATTAGGCAATTGTGCTCTTCTACAAAAATCTTCATACGCATGAGCAAGCCTATGTTCAACCTCTTTACATGCTTGACGTGCAACTTTCAACAATTCATTCGTTACTTCATTGATTTTCTTTTCATACATAAAATAATTAAAGTACAAATGCGTATATACAGCCGTCTGCACATTATATGCGTCTTTTCCATCTCTCTGGTACAAACAAGTCGGTGGTAAAATCATTTCACCTTCAAGCTCTTCTGCTAAGCTCATATTATTATGAATACTTCGCGTCAGCTCAGAGGCAATCACATTTGGATCAATTCCTAGCAGCGTATCGCCTACGTGCACCGTACGACCATGAATGTAAAAGCATGGCAATACCTTTCCAGCTGTACCCGTATAGAGATAGCGTGTTTGATCTCCTTCATACAAAGGCGCAATGAAGTCATTGTTAATGGCCGTTACGTAGTCTAGCTGATACTCTGCTTTCACTCGTTTCAACTCTTTAACAGCAGCTAAGATTCCTCGGTGCTCACTTTCTTCATCCCCATTAATGACCAATAATACATTTCCTTCGAGCTCCTTAATTCTTTCCGTAAAGTAAAGAGTGTTAACAAGATGAACTGCAATACCACTTTTCATATCAAGGGCCCCACGACCAAATAGCCAGTCACCGGATGCTGCATCAGCTTGAACTTCTGCATCCTTTTGCTGAATCATAAAATATGTCTTTAATTCATCAGCATCGTATGCAATGTGCTTAAGATGTCCATAATCATCTACCCCCACCGTATCTAAATGTGCATGGTACACAATGGTTTTTGCCGATTGCTTTTTACCTTTCACAAATGCAAAGATATTTTTTCGATTCACGGGATCTTGAGGAACGCTTTGTACCCATAGGTGATGGGGGTTTTCAATAAAATAAGGAAATGTTTGAAGTAACTCTTTTACAAATTCAGCAAGCTTCTCCTCTCCTTCTGTTCCGTTGACGCTTTCGATTTTCACCAATGTTTTTGTGAGCAGCTCCACTTTTTGTTCCAATGACAAATGAACAAGTTGTTCATACATATTATCAACATCTCCTTCTATCGTAAAAAAGCTCAGTCGCACGATGTAACACCGTACGACTGGGCTTTTTAGATATGAAATACTTTTTGAATTCGCTCAATTGCCCAATCAAGCTCTTCTTTCGAAATCGTGAGCGGTGGAGCAAATCGAATAACTGTGTGATGCGTTTCTTTACATAAAAGTCCTTCTGCTTTTAACTTTTCACAATATGGTCGAGCTGCTTCGTATAGCTCTACACCAATAAATAGACCACGACCTCGAACTTCTTTAATAATCGGGTTTCCAATTTTGCTGAGCTCTTCTTTGAAGTAATTACCTAATTCCAATGAACGCTTTGCTAACTCTTCTTCTTCAATCACTTCTAGCGACGCTAGGGAAACAGCACAAGCAAGTGGGTTTCCTCCAAACGTAGAACCATGCGACCCTGGATTAAATACACCTAGAATATCATCGTTTGCAACAACGCATGAAATTGGGAATACGCCTCCCCCTAATGCTTTTCCTAAAATCAGCATATCAGGCTCAAAACCTTCCCACTCGTAAGCAAATAGCTTTCCAGTACGAGCCAGCCCCACTTGAATTTCATCTGCAATGAAGAGTACATTATTTTCTTTACAAAGTTCAAAAGCAGCTTTTAAGAATCCTTCTGGTGGAAGTACTATCCCTGCTTCACCTTGGATGGGTTCAATAAGAAATGCTGCTGTATTTGGTGTAATGGCAGTTTTCAAAGCTTCTAAATCACCATATGAAATTATCTTAATTCCAGGTAGCATTGGACCGAATCCTCGTTTATACTCCGCTTCTGATGATAACGAAACAGCTGTCATTGTACGGCCGTGGAAATTTCCTTCACAAGCGATAATTTGCGCTTGATCTTCCGCAACGCCTTTTATATCATACGCCCAGCGACGAGCAGCTTTAACTGCTGTTTCAACCGCTTCAGCTCCCGTATTCATCGGCAATGCCATATTTTTATTTGTCATTTTGCAAATTTTTTCATACCATGGACCTAACTGATCATTGTGAAAAGCGCGTGACGTTAACGTAACTTTATCTGCTTGGCACTTTAGTGCCTCAATAATCTTAGGATGACGATGACCTTGGTTCACTGCTGAATACGCGCTTAGCATATCCATATATTTATTGTTTTCTGGGTCATGCACCCACACTCCTTCTGCTTTTTCAATAACAATTGGTAGTGGATGATAATTGTTTGCTCCGAACCTTTCCGTTTGTTGAATAATTGTGTCTGTTTGTTTTACCTGTACCATTTAAGTCATCCTCCTTCGTTTTATTTTACGTATATTATTAGAACATTTCAGATGTTGTTTTTGCTTGCATATGAAGCAGTAAATAATCAGGACCACCAGCTTTTGAATCAGTACCCGACATATTGAATCCACCAAATGGTTGGTAACCAACAATCGCTCCCGTGCACCCTCTATTAAAATATAAGTTTCCGACATGAAATCCTTCACGCGCACGCTCAATATTAGCGCGTGTATTTGATAGGACTGCGCCTGTTAATCCATAATCCGTGTTGTTCGCAATTTCTAACATATGATCAAAATCTCTCGCTTTACAAACCGCTACAACAGGCCCGAAGATTTCTTCCTTCATCAAGCGAGCATCTTGATGTATATTCCCAAACACAGTTGGCTGGACGAAGAAACCGTTAGATGAATCCCCTTCCCCTCCTACTAATAAATCTCCTTCTGTTCTACCAATCTCAATATATTTCATAATTTTATCAAACGACGCTTGGTGAATAACCGGTCCCATGTACGTATCTACGCTTTCTGGATTCCCTACTTTTAATGTTTTTGTTAAGGAGACAACCTTTTCGACGACCTCATCATATACGTCTTCATGAATAACTGCTCTTGATCCTGCTGAACACTTTTGACCAGAAAAGCCAAAAGCAGAGTAAACGATGGATGAAGCAGCTAACTCTAAATCAGCATCGCGGTCAACCAACACAGTATCCTTGCCACCCATTTCTGCAATCACACGCTTTAGCCAAATTTGGCCTGACTGTACTTTTGCTGCGCGTTCATAAATACGACATCCTACTTCTCGAGAACCTGTAAACGAAACAAATCTTGTTTTTGGATGCTCAACTAAATAATCTCCAATAATAGATCCTTTACCAGGAATAAAGTTAAGGACACCTTTCGGTAAACCTGCTTCTTCCATGAGCTCTACAAACTTGGCTGCAACAACGGGCGTTGCATCAGCTGGTTTTAATAGAATGGTGTTGCCAGTTACAATGGCCGCAATTGCTGTTCCAGCCATAATTGCAAGCGGGAAGTTAAAAGGTGAAATGATGACCCCTACCCCTAACGGAACATAGTTATATTGATTATATTCGCCTGGACGACTATTAACTGGCTGCCCTTTTGTAAGCTCTAGCATTTGCCTTCCATAATATTCAATAAAGTCAATTGCTTCTGCTGTGTCTGCATCCGCTTCGTTCCAAGGCTTCCCAGCTTCTTTGACTAGATAGGCAGAAAACTCATGCTTTCGGCGTCTTAGCATTGCTGCTGCACGGAACAAAATATTTGCTCGGTCTTCAGCTTTCCATTTTTTCCAATCTACAAAAGCTTCTAACGCAGCATTCATTGCTTTTTCAGCTAGCTCTTGATTTGCTAATGACACGTAGCCGATTACTTCTTTCTTATTTGAAGGGTTAATAGACGTTGTTTTTTCATCCGTTTCAATACGCTCACCGTTAATGATGAGAGGGTATGTTTTTCCTAATTGTGTATTCACGTATGATAAAGCCTCTTGAAATAGCTCTTGATTCTTTTCATCTTTAAAATTAGTAAATGGTTCATGTTGATATGTACGCACCATGTAAATACCTCCTAAAGTTGACTTTTCTACTCACTAATCTTTATTGCAAGATTGATGCCAACATGCGTATCTCCGTTTTTTTCTTATTTTTCAAGAAATTCAGCTCCGACCAATAGCAAAAAATATTTGCATGCAAAAGAAATATCTATCAATAAGCAAAATTATTTTGCGTAACCTTATGCACCCTCACTCCCACAAGGTTTTTGCTATTTAAACAAACGTTTGATTAATAAAAAAACGACCGTATATACACATATACAGTCGTTTTCTACTCATTACCGCTTTTTACACGATTGCCTTGTCACAATTGAATGTGGAATGCGAATACTTTCAATTGGTTGAGAAGAAGCTTCGATTTTTTTCGTCAAGCTACGTACAGCCTGATATCCTAATTCAAAAATATTAATATCAATTGATGTGAGTGCAGGTCTTGCCATTTCAGCAATTAATACATTATTAAAACTAATAATCGACATATCTTCCGGAACTGAAATTCCAATTGCATCAAGAGTATTGAGTACACCTAAAGCCATTAAATCATCTGCTACAACGAGAGCAGTTGGTCGTTCCTCTAAGCTTAATAGCTCACAAACAGCTTCTTTTCCACCTTCTTGTAGAAATTCTTCATGAATGACATATTCACTACGGTAAGCAATCCCAGCTCCTTGTATTGCTTTATCGTAACCTGTTAAACGATCAATCGTTACAACAAGGTCCAAACTACCTCCAATAAACGCAATTCGGTTATGCCCCAGTTCAATTAGGTATTCTGTTGCTTCTTTCCCGGCTTTGAAATTATCGTTGTCTACATATGTGATATACTCACTATCTTTGAACGGTTTTCCCACTACGACAAATGGAATGTTTTGTTCTTTTAAATATGCTAATACTGGATCATCAATTTTAGAATATAAGAGAATCAGCCCGTCTACTCTTCTCCCTTGTACCATTTGCATTACTTCTCTTAAAATTTCTGATTCTGCTTCACCGGTTGACATATATATAGCTCGCTTTTTTTCATGAGCACCTGTACTGATTCCACGCAGTACTTCTGGGAAAAATGGATTTTGAAAAACGTTCCCAGCAGAACTTGGCATAACTATACCAATTGCTTCTGTTGTTTTATTAGCTAAGTTACGAGCAATAATATTAGGGTGGTATCCTAATTCTTCCATCGCTGCGCGTACTCGTTGTTTTGTTTTCTCACTAATTCTTGAACTATTTGCAATTACGCGTGAGACTGTAGAAGGAGCTACCTTTGCTAAATTTGCTACATCTTTTATTGTTACGCTCACCGCATGTCCCCTCCTATATGATCATCTCTCCATTACTTGATAGCGCTGACATTTTATAGTCAAATAGTATCATCAAACGATCGAAAATCCTATTGTTTTTCAGCATTGATTAACTTATCTTTTTTTCTTTTTTTAGAAGCAGCAATCAAAAAAATCAAAAAGCCTCCATAAACAAAAACCATCATACTAATATACCATATATTAACTCCTTTATCTTCAGCTATTCGATATATATTCGAAGAATCTGAATCTAACTGAATATGATATTGTCCACCTTGAGACCGAATGATGCCACCTTCTATAAGACCTCTCAACTCTTGATCTTCACCTATTTCTTTTTCTTCTATTTGAGCAACTTGCACGCGAGAATCATTATTTATAACAAACAACGTTTTTTCACCCTTACTTTTATGAAGGTACACGCCCATTCCTTTATCATCTGAAAGCTGAGTGACATCTCCTTGGCGAACGGACAAAAGCTCAGCTCTCACGCCTGCCAACTTTGTGAGATACTCAATAATTTCAGGGTTCGATTGAAAGTTCATGAGCCGATGTGCATCGCTTCCTTTTCCACCATCTAGCGCAATTTCCGTACCATAATAAACAATCGGCACAGAAGAAGACAAATACAAATACGCTAATGCTTGTTTGGTTCGTACCACCGGGTGTTCCTTAGCATCTAGTACGGTTCGTGTAAAACGCTCAGTACGAGGATTGTCTAAGAACGTACCGCTCGCTTCGTTTGAATGATAACTTAGCTGAGGAAGTGCACCACCTTTACTTAATTGTTGTGTCTGTGCATTAGACTGCTTTTGGTTGACAAATAAATCCCATGAGAGAGATTCTATATCGGAATCTTTCGTACCTTCACCAATTAAATAAAAGCCTGCTTTCTTATTATGAAATTGCTGGGATAGCCGATTTACAAACGCTGCTGGAAAATCATCGACACCCGCAAAGTAATAGCCATCTAAGTTTGTTTGTTCAATCCACCATTCTCCAACTTCTTCTATGTACTTCTGCACATCCGGTTGCTTGACTTGTAGCTCTACACGTTCTCCTTGCTCGGTAAACCACTGCTCCTTACTCAAATCTTCTAGCATAGGATGCTTCTCGCTGACCGTTACAGGCAGCTCCATGACCACTTTCATGTCTTCTTTATGAGCTTGTTTGATAAATTCCTTCAATTGTGGAAAGGTTCCAAAGCGTTCATCCATTTGATAATGATCGATAACGTTATAACCATGATACCCACGTTCATCATTCTTGAAAATTGGCGTGATAATAATGGTTGTAAACCCCATATCTTTTATATACGGAATTCGATTTTCCAATCCTTTTATGTCTCCACCGTAAAAGCTAAAAGGATTATTATAGTCTATTTTTACATCATTGCTCTCGTCTCCATTTTGAAAACGATTTACCATTACATAGTACATAATTTCATCTTTAATTGATTCTCTTGCATCGGCTTGTACCGGAATAAAGCTAACAAACAGCAAACCTAACAGTAAGCTAATAACTTTTCTCCCCAATCCTCATCTCCCCTGTCATAGAGCCTTTCCTCTAGAGTATCGCTTTTGACAATTAAACTCAACGCTTTCTTATCCCCTCTTAATTAACACAATAAAAAAAGAGTTTGGGACATAACAAAATGATTGCTTCTAAGAGACGAACAATAGCTGTTCC